>JAAAPG010000017.1 GCA_009908405.1 Alphaproteobacteria bacterium
CACCACGGAAATGGTGCGCACCTGCAAGGTGCCGATCATCCTGATGCGCTGACCCATGACAGACCCGGACCCCGACACGCTCAAGGCCCATTTCCTGCCGCTGATGCAGTCCGAACTTGCCCGGCTGCAAGCCGCGACGGAGGAGACCGCCGCGGACCGCAAACCGGTGGAACTGGACCAGCAAAGCGTCGGGCGCCTGAGCCGCATGGACGCGATGCAACAACAGGCGATGGCAAGCGCCCAGGAAGCGCGGCGCAAGGGCCGCATCCGGGCTTTGCAGGCCGCGATGGCACGGCTGGACACGGATGAGTTCGGCTGGTGCAACGATTGCGGCGATTTCATCGGTCTGAAACGGCTGGAACTGGACCCGACGGTCATGCGCTGCCGCGACTGCGCGGGCTGACCCGCACGCGGCTTGCCAGCCCGCGCCCGGTATGACACATGTTAACGGTAACAGCGCGCCTTGCACGATCAAGGCCGTCCCGCACCCGCGCCACCCGGCCGCAACCAAGCGATATGCCATGCGAAACCTGCTGCATTTCCTGACCACGAACCGGCGCTGGCTGGGCGTGGGATTCCTGCTGACCTTTGCCTCGGCCTTCGGGCAAACGTGGTTCATCTCGCTCTTCGCGGGCGACATAAAGGCCGTTCACGGCCTGAGCGACGGGGCCTGGGGCAGCCTGTATACCGTGGCCACGCTGGCCTCTGCCGCGCTGATGTTCTGGCGCGGGTCGCTGGCCGATACCGTGCCCTTGTCGCGGCTGGCCCCGCTCATGACCCTGCTTTTCGCGGGCGCCGCGCTGGCGATGGCAACCGGGCAGTCGCTCTGGCTGCTGGGCCTGACCGTGTTCCTGCTGCGCTTTTGCGGGCAGGGCATGTTCACGCATATGGCCATGACCGCGATGGGCCGCTGGTTCGACGCCACGCGCGGGCGCGCCGTGGCGATTGCCAACCTTGGCCACCCGGCAAGCGAGGTCGTGATCCCGCTTCTGGCAGTGGCCCTGATCGCGGGGCTTGGCTGGCGGCCCACATGGGGCATTGTTGCGGTGGTCCTTGCAATCGGCATCGCCCCGCTTCTGTGGGTCAGCCTGCGGCACGACCGGACACCGGCAGGCATGGCCCATGCCGACAGCATGAGCGGCCTTGGCGCACGGCATTGGAACCGGACCGACGCGCTGCGCCACTGGCTGTTTCCCGCGCTGTTGCCGGTGCTGCTGACACCGGGTTTCATCGGGACGGTGGTGTTCTTTCACCAGGTCCATATCGCGGAGGTCAAGGGCTGGACGCTGGCACAGATGGCGCCGGGCTATTCGGCGTTCGCCACGGCGACCGTCGCATCGTCCTTCATCGCGGGCTGGGCGGCGGACCGGTTCGGCGCGCACCGCCTGTTGCCGGTCTTGCTGGTGCCGATGGGCTTGGGCGTGGCGCTGATCGGCCCGGCGGAAAACGTGGCGCTATGGTACGTGGCGCTTGGGGTTATCGGCATCACACAAGGCACGGCCAGCACGCTCTGGGGCGGGCTGTTCCCGGCGGTCTATGGCACGCGCCACCTGGGCGCGATCCGGTCGCTGGGTACGACCATCATAGTGTTTTCCACCGCGATCGGGCCGGGCATAACCGGGGTTCTGATTGATGCTGGCGTGGATTTTCCCACGCAAACGCTTGCCATGGGGCTGTGGTGCCTGGGCCTGGCAGCGGGCTGCGCCTGGATCGCGCGGCGGCTGGACCGCGAATTAACCCAGGGGGCGCTGCATTAGCGCGACATCCTTGGCCGGTATCTCGCAGTGCCAGCCCCAGTCATGGGCCAGATGCTGAAACGTCTCGGCCCGGTAGAACACCACATGCGTGGGATCCTTGCGGTAATGCCAGGTCGCAAAACGCGCGTCATCGGTCTGGAAACAGGTCATCACGGCCAACCAGCCGCCGGGCCGCACCATGCCCCGCAATCGGGCGAATTCGGCGGCCGGGCGGTGGAAATGCTCGGCGGCTTCGGTGCAGGTGACGAAATCGTAAACCCGCGACAGCGGCGCGGGGTCGGGCGCGAAGAACGGGTCATAGAGCGCCACGTCATGCCCCGCCTCGGTCAGCATCGCGGCCAGCGCGGGACCGGGACCGCAGCCATAATCCAGCCCCTCGGCGGCGGCGGGCAAGCGGTCCAGCAAGGGATCTGCCAGCTTTGACAGGAATCGCCGGTAACGCGAGTCGTCCACCTCGTTTTCATGGTGCAGGTAATGCGCGTGCTCTTCGGCGCGGGTCAGGAAATGCGCGGGGGCAAGGAACCGCGCGTGGCAGGTCGGGCAGCGATGATACGCCTTGTCCTCGACGGTCAGGAACGGCCCTGGCGCGCCGGAACAGACCGGACAAATCTGCGCATCATCCTGTATCACGAGCCCCCCTGCCCTGTCGCGGATACTGGACCCGCGGCGGGGCTGCAAGAGCGCTCAGGCGGCCTTGGCCTGCGCGACCCCGTCCCAGGCCCGTCCGGGGCGGTAGCGCGCCGCGACCTTGCCGCCTTCCAGCGCGAACAGGTGCAGCCAGCCATTGTCGAACAGCGCCTGAACATCGGGGTGCTTTTCCAGTATGTCCGACATCGCCTGCCGCGGCGCTTCGACCATCACCGACAGGCGCAGCGGATCATGCGCCAAGGCGTCGCCGTCATGGATGCTTTGCCACGGCAGACCGGGGCGCAAGACGCCGCCATTGCCCTGCACCACGCCCATGCCGCCCACGACATTGTGGATCAGCTTGTTGCCGCCGCCAAAGGCGTGCGGCGCCACGCTGGACCCGTAATATTGCAGGCTGATCCAGCTTGCGACCACGACAGGCGCGGTCAGGATCAGCTCCAGCGTGGCAAAGCCCGCATCGTCCTGCCAATCGTAGCTGTGCAGGAAGGCGCGGCCTTGCAGGTCCGCCTTGCGGGTCACACCGCGCGGGGCGGCGATGAAGGCCGCGCAGCCCGCAAGCCCCCATTCGGGCCGCAACTCGGCCCAGTTGGCGGCGCGCGCGGTCACGCTTTGCGCGCTCGCGCCCGGCAAGCGAATGGCACGTTCGGCCCGCGCCTGCGCGCCAGCGGCTTTCAGCCAGCGCCGGGTTTGCGCCAACCGGTCCTTGTGCGACGCGGAGGGGCAGTCGTCATAGAGCGTGATCTCATCCGTTGTCGTGTCATGCAGGCCCGCCACGAACAGCACATCTTCGGCCACGGTTATGCCATGCGCGGGCAGCCCGGCGCGCGTGTCCGGGTCATTCAGCAAAATGGCCAGCATCCGCGACGACATCTCGCCCGTCTGCCCCGCACAAGCCCCGCAGTGATAGGCGCTTTCATGCGGATTGTTCGTCACGCTGGCGCCATGACCCAGCAGCAGCACAAGCGGCGCGTGGCCCTTGGTCATGCTCATCGCCGTCAGCACTTTGGCACCGATATCGGCCTTTTGCTCGGGCGTCAGACCGCCCTCGATCTGCGGCGCGGGGGATTTGGCGGCTTTCACGCCATCCAGCCCCAACGCGCCCTTGACCAGCTTCCAGCCATAGAGCGGCCCGGCAGATTCGACGAAGGCAAAGGACGACACCGCCGCCTGCCGGAACCGGCCCCAGGCGCGGGTCGCGCGGGCCGAAATGCGCGCGTCTTCTTCGGCCTTGGGGGCGGCATGGCTGCACGCGGTCAGCGCGGGGTTCAGCAACACCGGCAGGTGGATTTGCGTCTGGTCGGTGCCATGGGGCCGGTGCGCCAGCGGCAGGCCGAAGAAGCCCGCGAACCCGATCGTATCGATCCCGGCATCCTGCGCCTCGAACGCGCGGCGGAACACTTCGGACCGCACATCGATGCAGAAGGCGGCCTGCACCTCTGGCCGCTGTTCGACCACGTCCAGCCCGGTCATGGCGGCGGTCAACCCGCGCTGATGCGCGCGCTCTGCCGCCTCTTGCAGGACGGCATCAACCACTTGCGCGGGGCTGGGGGCCATGGGGGCGGCATGGGCCGCGCGGGTCTGCGCCCAAGGTTTTTTCACCTGCGGGGCAAGCTCCAGCAGCGCTTCCTCCCAGACCAGCCGGATGGCCAGCAGGTCGGTGATGGTGGCATCGGTGTCGCCCGCAAGTTCGGCCTGCCACAGCAGCCAGCGCGCGTGTTGCGACCAGCCGCCAATATCCATCAGCAGGCGGTGGAACACCGATTCCGCCACATCCTCTGCCAGCCCCAGCCGGTCGGCGGCGCGCAGGATAGCGCGTTCGGGCGTGTCGGGCGCGCTGGCGACATGGGCGCAGAACCCGGTCAGCCCGGCAATTTCGGGCGTCAGGTCATGCGTGGCCCATTCGCGCCAGCCCGCGAACGCGGAATGGCCGGGCGCAGGTGTCCAAAGCGCCTGGCCGCGGTCGAAATACCCCGCCGCCCACAGCCCGAAACACCGGTCGATCAGCGCGGGCCAGTCGGTGCCCGTGGCAGTCGCGGCCAGATGCGCGATCGTGGGCAGCGCACGTGGCGCGGGACTGTCGATGGCAAGCTGGCTTTTCAACGCGTCAAGGCTGACGGGCTTGTTGCCATGCGGGCAAGCGCCGAGCGCCTCTGTCAGGTCGTCATCGGTGATGGTGCCCTCGGCCACGGCCCGCGCATAATCAGCCCGCTCGCGCGTGATCCGAACCCCGGCCACGCGGGCCAGCCGCGCGCTGGCGGTGGCAAGATCCTCACCCACCTGCCCCATGAACGGGTTCACGGCAACCGTGGCGTCAAGCGGGAATGCGGGCGGGATGTCGCGCGCGGCGGCTTCGGCGGCTTTCAGAATGCCCGAGATATGCGCGGGCGTGAACTGGTCTTGCTTGTGGAACATCCGCTCTCTCCCTTACGCTTTGGTGGTGGTCCGCAGGCCGCCGATCAGGCGGTCCAGCACGGCGTTCAGATACAGGCCATTGGCGATATGCACCCGCAGCCCGGCGGTGGCCGGGTGGTGCGCCCAAAGCGGGAACAGCGCCTGCGCGACAGCGATCAGCCCGAAAGAGGCCAGCGCCAGCACGATTAGCGCCCATTCCAGCGCGCCGGGCACGGGCGGTGCGGGCAGATGCGGCCCCCACAAGGCGCCCGCGACCACATGCAGCGCGAAATAGGCGACGGCGGCGGCAAGCGAAGCCAGCGCCGTGCGCTGCGTCAGGGCGCGCGGGGCGGCATCTGCCAGGCCCTGGGCAACCAGGTAAGCGACACCGAAGATCAGGATCGCGCCCAGCGCCAGAGCCTGCGCCGATTTCGCCTCTGCCACCGCGCCAAAGCCCGTGGCCACCACCGCGTAGATCACCAGCGCCAGCAGGAACGCCCGCGCCACGGCACCAAGGCCGGGCACTGCGACGGGACCGGGCCGGGTAACCCCCGCAACCGCGCGCACCGCCCCGCCAGAAGCAAGGAAGGCATGCGCCTTGTACAGCGAATGCGCCACGATATGCAGCAGCGCCAGCGCCCACAGGCCAAGCCCGCATTGCAGCAGCATGAACCCCATCTGGCTGACGGTAGACCATGCCAACGCGGTTTTGACCGCGCTTTGCGTCAGCATGACCATGGCCCCGAACAGGGCAGTCAACCCGCCCAGCATGACCAGTGCCGCCAGCGCGCCGGGGCTGGCCTGCACCAGTTCGGCATTGCGGATCAGCAGGAAGCCACCCGCATTGATGATACCCGCATGCAGCAGGGCCGACACCGGCGTGGGGGCTTCCATCACTTCGGTCAGCCAACCATGCAGCGGGAAAGACGCGGTTTTCAGTGCGGCAGCCACCACCACGAACACCACGGCCAGGTGGCCCGCCAACGGTAGCCCGCCTTGCGCCGCCACGCCCAGCGCCACCACGTCAACCGTGCCGAAGGCTTGCCACAGCAGCAGCGCCGCCAGCACCAGCGCCAGGTCGCCCGCACCCCAGACAAGGGTGAACTTGGTCGCCGCGCGGCGCGCCTCTGCCCGGTCGTCATAGAACAGCAGCAGTTGCCGCAGCACAATGCCGATCGCGATGAACGACCCGATCAGCACCGGCAGGCTGCCCGATTGTACCAGCACCAGCACGGTGGCCAATGCGGTCAGCATCAGGGCGTGAAAGCGGCCTTCTTCTGCCTCTCCATCCAGATAGCTGCGCGAGTACCGCACCACGACCCAGCCGACGAAGGCGACCAGCAAAGCCATGGTGGCGCTGGCGGCGTCCAGCCGAAGCGAGACCGCGCCCGACCCGGTGGTCAGGGCCGCGCCCATGACAAGCTGCACCGCCCCCAACGCGGCCAAAGCCAACGCGCCCAGCGCAGCCGCTTCGGCCAGTTGCGGCACATGCGCGGGGCGGCGGCCCGGACGCGCGTAGCCAAAGATGGCGGCGGCCAGAACAAGCAGCGGGGCAAGGTGGCCCAAGGGGAACAGTGTCGTCATTGTCGGCCCTCCGAAAAGAAAATGCTGCAACGCGGATAGCACTTGCAAAACTTTCAAAAAATTACATATTCTAGGCAACATTGTTCTATTTCGTGCAACTATGCTGAACCTGCACCATCTGCGCCTGTTCCGCGCCGTGGCGACCGAGGGCACCCTGACCGGTGCGGCCGGGCGGCTGAACCTGTCGCAATCGGCGCTGTCGACGCAGATAAAGGCGCTGGAAGCGGCCTTGGGCCATGACCTGTTCGAACGGCGCGGGCGCGGGCTGGTTCTGACCGAAGCCGGGCGGATCGCGCTGGAACATGCCGAAACCATCTTCCGCACCGCCGATGACCTGTCGGCCACCCTGCGCGAGCGTGGCCAGGTGCGGCGGGCCTTGCGCGTGGGCGCGCTGGCCACGCTATCGCGCAATTTCCAGATGCAGTTCCTCGAACCCCTGGTCGGGCGCGCCGATGTCGAGGTGATCTTGCGGTCCGGCAATCAGGCCGACCTGTTGCGGGGCCTCGATGCGATGACCTATGACGTGGTCCTGACCAATCTTGCCCCTGCGCGCGATGCGGCAAGCCCGTGGCGCGTGCAGCGTCTGGCGTCGCAACCCGTCAGCCTGATCGGCACGCCGCTGCGGGCCGCCCGCGCGCCGCTCGCCTTGTCAGAGTTGCTGACCTATGCGCCGCTGGTCCTGCCGACCCCGGAAACCGCCCTGCGCTTCGCGTTCGACGGCATGGTCGACCAACTGGGAATTACCCCCAACATTGCCGCGGAAGCCGATGACATGGCCATGCTGCGCCTGCTGGCCCGCGCCGATGCGGGCTTCGCGGTGCTGCCCCCGATTGCCGTAAAGGACGAGCTGCGCCAAGGGCTGCTGGTGGAACTGAAACAGTTGGACGGGATTGACGAAACCTTTCTGGCCATCACTCGCGCGCGGCGTTTTCCGAACCCGATGGTCAGCGAACTTTTGGCTGGATAACCCGGCCCAACCGATCTTGCGCCGCGCGTGGAAAGCGGGTATTCCGCCCGATATCGGGTGATTAGCTCAGTTGGTAGAGCGCTTCGTTTACACCGAAGATGTCGGGAGTTCGAGTCTCTCATCACCCACCATCATTGCTTTTCATTGTCCTTGGCCATGATGATCTCGCGCGAGGCCGAGGCGAATTCCCGGCTCCAGACGACCCAGGCCGTGACGGCAATGCCCAGCAGCAGGGGCCATGCGCCGGCCAGCCATGCCAGTGCGCACAGGGCAAAGTACATCGATCGCAACCCCGCATTGAAGTTGATCGCGGCGCGGGCGTTCAACTGTCCCGCCTTCAGCGCCATGGGCACGGCCTGTACGTGGTCCGGGTCATTCGGCACCGCCCCCATGATGACAGAGCAATAACCGAACACGCGGTTTGACCAGACGAATTTCAAGAACGCGTTGCCCAGCATGACCAGGGGCAGGAACAGCTTGACCTGCAACACGGCGCTGGCGCTTTCCATGTTGGTCAGGCGTGTCGCCACCCCCTGCAACGGTTCGACATTGCCGATCAGGGCCAGTAGCCCCCCCATCGCCAGCAGGCAGGTCGAGGCGAAGAACGATGTGCTCTGACGTAGGCTCATCATGATCTGCGCGTCGAAAATGCGCGGATCGCGCGCCGCCATCATGCGCATCCATTGCAAGCGGTAGTCCTGCATCAACACCGTGACCGATGGTTTCGCCGCGGACGGATGCCCGATCCGCCATCCCAGCCACAGCCAGAGGATAAAGAACAAGGCCACCGCAGCGGCATCGAGCAGGGTCAGGCTGCCCGCGACGTTCAGAAAGCTCATGCCGTGCCTTTCGCCAGAATTGCCCGCTCCACCTGATCCCATCCGGCAGGGGCAGGCAAGCCCAGCCGCAGCCATTGCGCCGAATAGGGGAATATCCGCGACCAGACATGACCGTGCGCCAATTGCGCCTGTGCCGCTTGCGCAGCGGGCGTATGGTAGGTTCGGAACAGGTCGGTGCCGCCGACAAACGCCCAGCCCGCGCGCGCCGCGATCCCGTCCAGGCGGGCCGCATCCTGCGACAGGCGGGCGCGAGCGGCGGCTTGCCAATCAGTATCCGCCAGCGCGGCCTGCCCCGCCACCAGCGCCGGGCCGCTGACCGCCCACGGGCCCGCCAAAGCGCGCAGCGCATCGGCATCTTCCGCCCCGGCAATCGCGAAACCCAGCCGCAGCCCGGCCAGCCCGAAGAACTTGCCGAAGGAGCGCAACACGATCATCCGGTCCTCTGCCCCGCTCACGTGCGGCGCAAGCGACATGTCCGGCATGACATCGCCAAAGCTCTCATCGACCACCAGCAGGCCCACGCGGTCGCGCAGGGCGAAAAGCCGCGCGCGGTCCAGCACGCGCCCATCGGGGTTGTTGGGGTTGACCACCACGGCCAGATCGGCGCCCGCTAGCGCGTCGGGGATTGCAACCTGTTCCACCGCCCAGCCCTGCGCTGCCAAGGCCCCGGCATGTTCGTTATAGGTCGGCCCCAGCACGCGCGCGCTGCCCGGTGCGCGCAAACGCGGCACAAGCTGGATGGCCGCTTGCGCACCGGCAAGGGCGACGACCGGGGCAGTGGTGTCATAACAGGCTTGCGCGGCCTGTTCCAACGCAGTCAGGGCGTCCCTGTCGGGCAGGCGCGATAACGCCTCTGGCGGCAGGGGCGGCATCGGAAAGGCCACGGGGTTTATACCCGTCGACAGGTCCAGCCAGCCCCCGGCCCCATAGATCGCCTGCGCCCGCGCCAGATCGCCGCCATGGTCACGCATGAGCAAGCCCTCCGATGGCGGCCAATGCCACAAGCAGCCCCCCCAACATCCGGCCATAGATCGCCAGCCCGCGTGTCAGGCTGGCAGGCGTTGCCTCTGCCCCGTCGGCGTTCAGCCATGGTTCTGGCGTAAACGTGTCGCCGTATTGCCGCGGGCCGGACAGGCGCACGCCCAGACTGGCGGCCATCGCGGCTTCCGGCCAACCAGCATTGGGCGAGCGGTGCGCAGGCGCGTCGCGCCACATGATGCGCAAGGCCCGCATGGGCCGACCGCCCACCAGCGCGAAGAACACCCCGGTCAGGCGGGCAGGAACCAGGTTGGCCAGGTCATCCAGCCGGGCCGCGACCTTGCCGAACGCTTCATAGCGCTCGTTTCGGTGGCCGATCATGGAATCGAGCGTGTTGATCGCCTTGTAGGCCATGATTCCCGGCAGCCCCGCGACCACGCCCCAGAACACGGGCGCCACGATGCCGTCGGCGCTGTTCTCGGCCAGGCTTTCCAAGGCGGCACGGCTGATCGCGGCGTCATCCGCCTGCGACACGTCACGCCCAACGATCATCGACACGGCATGACGCGCGGCAGGCAGATCGCCCCGCGCAAGTGGCACCTCCACCGCCTGGACATGGCTGTGCATGGACCGCAGCGCCACAAGCGGCCATGCCAGAACGCCGCCAAGAACCACCCCCGGCCAGCCTTTGGGCAAAAGAATGTGCAGGCCAACACCCGCAACCAGGCTGCCACCGACCAACAGCAGCGCGGTCGTGGCACCGAAAACAAGCCGGTTTTGCCGCGTGCCGGCATTCCAGGCACGTTCCAGCGCACTGATACATCGTCCCGCCCAGGTCACCGGGTGGCCGATGCGGGCAAACAGCCAATCGGGCCAGCCCAGAAGCAGATCAAGCCCGCAGGCAACCAGCATCACGAGTGCAAATTCCATCAGGCTTACCCATGCATGACGTGCCAAGTGGCGCGCAAAACCGCGCCACAAAGCCTTAAACGCAAAAAAGGGCGTCGTGAAACGCCCTTTTGAAGTGTTGCTTACCGGAGCTCAGCTCAAGGTGCGTTCGATCTCTTCGCGTTCGAAAATCTCGATCACGTCTTTCGGGCGGATGTCCTCGTAATTCTCGAACGCCATCCCGCATTCCTGGCCCGATTGCACCTCCTTGACCTCGTCCTTGAAGCGCTTGAGGGTTTTCAGCGTGCCCTCGTGGATCACAACGTTGTCGCGCAGCAGGCGCACCCCGGCAGAGCGGCGCGCGATGCCTTCGGTCACGAGACAGCCCGCAACCTTGCCGACACCCGTGACCTTGAACACTTCGCGGATTTCGGCATAGCCGATGAAGTTCTCGCGCACTTCGGCCGAGAGCAAACCGGACGCTGCGGCCTTGATGTCATCGATCAGGTCATAGATGATCGAGTAATAGCGGATCTCGACACCCTTTTGCTGGGCGGCGTTGCGCGCGGTGGCATTGGCGCGCACATTGAACCCGATGACCGGCGCTTTCGATGCCTCGGCCAGGCCGATATCGGAATCGGTGATCGCGCCGACACCGTAATGCAGCACGCGCACGCGCACCTCGTCATTGCCGATCTTCTCCAGCGCCTGGACGATGGCTTCGGCAGAGCCTTGCACATCGGCTTTGACCAGGACCGACAATTCGGCAACGTCCTGATCTTCCTTGGCCTTGGCCATAAGCTGTTCCAGCGTGGTCGCGGCCCCGGCGGCGGCGCGCTTGTCCTTGGCGGCCTGCTGGCGGTATTCCGCGATCTCGCGCGCCTGTGCCTCGGTTTCGACCACGTTGAGCACGTCGCCCGCTTCGGGCGTGCCGTTCAGGCCCAGAACCTCGACCGGAACCGAGGGTCCAGCTTCCTTGACCCGCGCACCCTGATCGCTTTGCAGCGCGCGCACCTTGCCCCATTGTTCGCCCACGACGAAGATGTCGCCTTGGCGCAACGTGCCGCTTTGCACCAGGACCGTGGCCACGGGGCCGCGGCCGACGTCAAGCTGCGCTTCGATCACGGCACCCATGGCGGCGCGGTCGGGGTTGGCCTTCAGTTCCAGGATCTCTGACTGAAGCGCGATGGACTCGAGCAACTCGTCCAGCCCTTGCCCGGTGATGGCAGAGACTTCGACATCCTGCACATCGCCCGACATGGCCTCGACCACGACTTCGTGCTGAAGCAGTTCCGTACGCACCTTGTTGGCGTCGGCGGCAGGGCGGTCGCATTTGTTGATCGCCACGATCATCGGCACCTTGGCGGCGCGGGCGTGATTGATCGCCTCGATGGTCTGCGGCATGACCGAGTCGTCGGCGGCGACGACCAGCACCACGATATCGGTCACATTCGCCCCGCGCGCGCGCATGCTGGTAAAGGCCGCGTGGCCCGGCGTATCCAGGAAGGACAGTACGGCGCCGCTTTCGGTCGTGATCTGATAGGCCCCGATATGCTGGGTGATCCCGCCGGCTTCGCCGGACACGACGTTGGTCTTGCGGATCGCGTCCAGAAGCGAGGTCTTGCCGTGGTCGACATGCCCCATGATCGTGATGATCGGCGGGCGGGGTTGCAACTCTTCGGGGTTATCCTCGACCTGTTCGATCACCTGCTCGACATCGGCATCGGACACGCGGACCATCTTGTGACCGAATTCCTCGATCACCAATTCGGCGGTGTCGGCGTCGATGGACTGGTTCATGGTGGCCATGACACCCATCTTCATCAGCGACTTGACCACGTCGGCGGCGCGTTCGGCCATGCGGTTGGCCAGTTCCTGCACCACGATGGTTTCGGGCAATTGCACCTCGCGCACGACCTTTTCGCGCGACTGGGTCTGGCCCATGGCCTTTTGACGGGCTTTTTCCTGCTTGCGCTTCATCGCCGCCATGGAGCGTTGGCGTCCACCACCACCGGCCAGAGCATCGTTCAATGTCAGCTTGCCGGACCGGCGCCCACCATCCTCGCGCGGCTTGGACGGGCGGCCTCCACGATCATCATCCCGCTTTGCGGGCTTGCGCGAATCGCCGCCAGAGGGGCGGGCCCGGTCGGACAGCGGCGCGTCGGGCGCGGCAGGGGCGCTGGGCTCTGGCGCCGGAGCGGCCTTGCGCGCCTTGCGCTCTTCCGCCTCGGCCTTGGCGCGGGCGTCTTCTTCCTTGGCGCGCAGGGCCTCTTCACGTTCGCGCTCTTCGCGTTCCCGAGCCTCGGCCTCTTCACGGCGGCGCTGGCGTTCTTCCTCGCGGGCCTTTTCCTCGGCAGCGCGGGCCTCGGCCTCTTCGGTTTCACGCGCCTTGGCCGCGGCAAGCGCCTTCAGGCGGCGGTCCATCTCGGCTTCGGAGATGCCCGCGGGACGACGCGACGGATCGGATTTCGGCGTGCCGGACGGTTTGCCAGCACCCGCACCCGGCTGCGCCCCGGCCTTGGGAACCACAACGCGCTTGCGCTTCTTCTCGACCACGACCGATTTCGTGCGCCCATGGCTGAAGCTTTGCTTCACCTGGCCACCTTGTCCGCCAAGTCCGAGTGTCTTCTTACCGTCTGTATCGCTCATGCGTCCGTCTTGTCCTCTCCGGCGGCATATCCGCCGATATCTGTGCGCAGTCCTGCCAGTCTTGCCGCTTCCTCTACAACAGGTTGCCGCAATCCGCCAGCACGAAGCGCGGCATGTATCACATGTTCACGACCGAATGCCAAACCCAATTCCCGCGCCGTAAGCCAGTCTATGTAGGTCGCCTCGCCCTCGGGCGCGCGCAATTTCGTCTTGCCACGGGTGGACCCGTCCGCGGCCTGGATCAGAACCGCCATGTCGCCCGCCATGGCCAGTTCGCGGCATTTTTCATAGCCCGCGATGGCCTGACCGCTTTTGCGCGCCAGCGACAGAAGGTCGATCACCCGTTGCCGCACAAGCGCTGTCACCGTGTCGGCCAGCCCGTCGGGCACTTCCACCGCCTGCCGCGCCGCACGAGCAAACAGCTTTTTCCGCACCGCGAGGTCCAGCGGCACGCGTTCGGCACTGACCCATATGCCGCGCCCCGGCAACTTTCCCGCCACGTCCGGCACCAGGATGTTATCTGGTCCGACCACGAAACGGATCAACCCGCGCGCGGGTTGGCTTTGGCCGGTGGCGATGCAGCGCCGCTCGGGCCCGTCGCGTTCAACTTTGCGCCCGCCGCGTGCCATCTGGTTGATCCTAGCGTGTTTCTTCCGCAACCTCGGCTGGAGCGTCGGCGGCGTCGTCATCCTCCTCGGCCTCGGCCTCCACCTCGGTCGGGTCAACCCAGCCCAGCATAACGCGGGCGGTCATGACCAAGGTTTGCGCTTCTTCCAGGCTCATGTCGAACGGTTCCAGAAGGCCGTCATCCTTCACGCGCTCGCCATTGACCGTGGTCCAGCCGCCGGCCAGTTCCCAGTCAGCGCAGGTGGCGAAATCCTCCAGCGTCTTGATGCCGTCTTTCGCCAAGGCTTCCACCATCTGCGGGGTCAGGCCATCGAATTCGATCAGGCTGTCCTCGGCACCCAACTCGCGTGCCGCGGCCAGCGCGGCGGCGGCGACCGCTTCGAGGCGTTCGCGGGCACGGGCCTGCAATTCTTCCGCGGTTTCCGCGTCGAACCCGTCGATGGCCAGCAACTCGTCCAGTTCGACATATGCCACTTCTTCCAAAGCGGTGAATTCTTCAGCGACCAGAAGCTGGGCCATCATCTCGTCGATGTCCAATTCATCCATGAACAGCTTGGTGCGCGCGGCGAATTCGGCTTGGCGGCGCGCCGATTCGTCCGATTCGGTCAGGATGTCGATATCCAGCGCGGTCAACTGGCTGGCCAGGCGCACGTTCTGCCCGCGACGGCCGATCGCCAGCGAGAGCTGCTCATCGGGCACGACCACCTCGATCTTGGCGGCTTCCTCGTCGATCACGACCTTGGACACTTCCGCCGGTTGCAGGGCATTCACAAGGAAAGTCGCCTGATCCTCGGTCCAGGGGATGATGTCGATTTTCTCGCCCTGCAATTCGTTGACCACGGCCTGCACGCGGCTGCCGCGCATCCCGACACAGGCGCCCACGGGATCGATGCTTGAATCGTAGGAAATGACACCGATCTTGGCGCGCGAACCGGGGTCGCGGGCGACGGCCTTGATCTCGATGATGCCGTCATAGATTTCCGGCACTTCCATCTTGAACAATTCGGCCATGAATTCCGGTGCGGTGCGCGACAGGAAGATCTGCGGGCCGCGCGCTTCGCGGCGCACGTCCTTGACATAGCAGCGAATGCGGTCGCCGTTGCGGTAGCTTTCGCGGCCGATCTTTTCATTCCGGCGCAGGATCGCTTCGCCCGCGCCCACATCGACGATGATGTTGCCGTATTCCTCGCGCTTCACGACACCGTTGATGATGGTCTGCGCGCGATCCTTGAATTCTTCATACTGGCGGTCGCGTTCGGCCTCGCGCACGCGCTGCAAGATGACCTGCTTGGCCGATTGCGCCGCAATGCGGCCCAGTTCGACGGGCGGCACTTCGTCAACAACCTCATCGCCCACCTGCGGGTCGTCCAGATAGGGCGCGGCCTGCTTGACGGTCAGTTCGGCGTGGTGGTTTTCCAGCAGCTCATCCTCGACCACGGTGCGCACGCGGGTGAAAGTGGCCACGCCGGTTTTGCGGTCGATGGACACGCGAATGTCCATATCGGCCCCGTAGCGCGATTTCGCCGCGCGCGCGAGGCTGTCTTCCATCGCCTCGATCACCAGTTCGGCATCGATCATCTTCTCGCGCGCCACCGCTTCGGCGGTTTGCAGCAGTTCCAACTGGTTTGCAGATGTAATGGCCATGCTCAGCTCTCCTCGGGGCGCGCGTGGTCGTCCGGCGCGTCGGTTTCAATCTCGTCGAATTGCGATTCGTCTATGGCGCCGCTGGATTTGCGGGCGCGCAGCATTTCTTCGATCAGCGCGTCGGTCAGCACAAGCTTGGCATCCGACAGCCAGTCGAATTGCAGGCCGATGGTGACAGGGGCGCCCTGGTCACCCTCGACCCCGGCAAGCAGGCCCTTGAAGCGGCGGCGCCCGTCGATCAACTCGGTCGTCTCGAGCCGCGCTTCATACCCATCCCAAGCGGCAAAATCCTTCAGCCGGGTCAGGGGACGGTCAATGCCGGGGCTGGACACTTCCAGCGTGTAAGCATCTTCCAGCGGGTCTTCGACATCCAGCACCGCCGATACGGCGGTGGAAATATCGGCGCAATCCTGCACTTCGATCCCGCCATCGGGGCGGTCGGCCATGATCTGCAAGGTCCGGCTTTTGCCCGACATCACGCGCAGGCGGACCAGTTCGAAGCCCAGCCCTTCGATAACCGGCGCCACGATGGCCGCCAGCCGCTGGTCGAGCGTGGTTTTCGCGATCAGGTCGGACATGCCCCCTCCTTGGGGTGCGGGAAACAAAAAACGGGCCATGCGGCCCGTTGAAATTTCCGGTGGGTATCTTTCGACACGCCGCTGTTGAGAGGGATATAGGCGCATGCGTGCCGAAACGCAAGGGGTTTGCATGCGGCATGGGGACTCGACTCGGGACCTTGGGCAGGTATATGAACAAATACAGAACAAATTCAAGGCCCGCCATGTCCGACCCCGCCTATGCAGAGCTTTGCGTGACCAGCAATTTCAGCTTCCTGCGCGGCGCGTCCCACCCCGAGGAACTGGTCACGCGCGCCGCCGAGCTGGGGTTGCACGCCATCGCCATCACCGACCGCAACTCGGTCGCGGGCGTGGTGCGGGCCCATGCGGCGCTGAAAGAACTGGCGCGGCTGCGGGCCGATGGGGTGGCGCAAGCGGCGGGCGTGCGCGCCCAGCGCCAGACGGACCCGTCCAGCCGCCAGACCACCGCGCCAGAAGCCGCGCCTTTGGTCCTGCCGGATCATCCCCTGCCCCGGCTGATCCCCGGCGCGCGACTGGTGCTGACCGACAGCGCGGTGGACTGGCTGGCCCTGCCCACCGACCTGCCCGCGTGGTCGCGGCTGACGCGGCTTCTGACCCTTGGCAAACGCCGCGCGCCGAAGGGGGACTGCCACCTGGCCCGCGCTGACCTATATGCGGGCTGCCACGGCATGATCCTGGTCGCCCTGCCGCCCGACCCGTTGCAAGCGCCCTTGCCCGATGACCTGCGCGCCATGCTGCGCCACTTCCCCGGCCAGTGCTACCTTGGCGCCGCCCCCCGCTATGATGGGCGCGACCCGGCACGGCTGGCGCAAATGGCCGCATGGGCGCAAGCCACCAGCCTGCCCATGGTCGCCTTGGGCGATGTGCTGATGCATAGCGCCCAACGCCGCCCGCTGGCCGATGTGCTGACCTGCCTGCGGCTGGGCCTGACGATTGATACCATCGGCCAGCACCGCCTGCCCCATGCCGAACACCGGCTGAAAAGCGGCGCGGAACTGGCGCGCATGTTCAGGCACCACCCCGCCGCGCTGCGCCGTTCTGTGCAGATTGCCGATGCCTGCGCCTTCGGGTTGGACGAGCTACGCTACCAGTACCCGGACGAGGCGCAAAACGGCGAACCCGCCCAAGCCCGGCTGGAACGCTTGGCGGGCGAAGGGCTGCGCAAACGCTACCCCGCAGGCGCACCGCCCAGGATTGTCGAACGCACCACCCGCGAATTGCGCCTGATCGCCGATCTGGATTACGCGCCCTATTTCCTGACCGTGCATGACATTGTCGATTTCGCCCGCTCGCGCGGCATCCTGTGCCAGGGGCGCGGGTCGGCGGCCAATTCGGTCGTGTGCTACCTGCTGGGCGTGACCGAAGTGCCGCCCGAATCGATCACGCTGATCTTCGAGCGGTTCATTTCCAAGGAACGCGGAGAGCCGCCCGACATTGACGTGGATTTCGAACATGAACGCCGCGAAGAGGTCATCCAGTGGATTTACGACCGCTACGGGCGCGACCGTGCCGGGCTGACCGCGACGGTCATCCATTTCCGCACCCGCGCCGCCATCCGCGAGGTGGGCAAGGTCATGGGGCTGAGCGCCGATGTCATCGGGCGGCTGTCGGGCCAGCTTTGGGGCTGGTCCGCCGCGCCCCCCGACGCAGACCGCCTGCGCGCGGCCGGGCTCGACCCCGATGACCGCCGCATGGGGCAGGCGCTGGCGCTGATTGCCGAGATCATCGGCTTTCCCCGCCACCTGTCGCAGCATGTCGGCGGATTCGTCATCACCAAGGGGCGGCTGGACGACCTGTGCCCGATTGAAAACGCGACGATGGAGGACCGCACCATCATCGAATGGGACAAGGACGATATCGACGCGCTGGGCCTGCTGAAGGTCGATGTGCTGGCGCTTGGCATGCTGACCGCGATCCGCAAATCCTTTGCCCTGCTGGCGCAGCACCGGGGCGCGCGGCTGGATCTGGCCAATGTCCCGCCCGAAGACCCGGCGGTCTATGACATGCTGTGCCGGGCCGATGCGATCGGCGTGTTCCAGGTCGAAAGCCGCGCGCAGCTGAACTTTCTGCCCCGGATGCGCCCGCGCGCGTTTTACGACCTGGTCTGCGAGGTCGCCATCGTGCGCCCCGGCCCCATCCAGGGCGGCATGGTGCATCCGTTCATCAATCGCCGCCAAGGCAAGGAACCGGTCGAAGACCTTGGGCCGCAAATGATGGAGGTGCTGGCCCACACCTACGGCGTGCCGCTGTTCCAGGAACAGGCCATGCAGATCGCCGTGGTCGCGGCGGGCTTCACCCCGGCAGAGGCTGACCGCCTGCGCCGGGCGCTGGCCACCTTCAAACGCATGGGCACCATCGGCGGGTTTCGTGACCGGTTCATCACCGGCATGACAACGCGCGGGTATGATCCCGATTTCGCGGCGCGCTGTTTTGCCCAGATCGAAGGCTTCGGCAGCTACGGCTTTCCCGAAAGCCACGCCGCCAGCTTCGCGCGGCTGGTCTATATCTCGGCCTGGCTGAAACGCCACCATCCGGCGGTCTTCACCTGCGCGCTTCTGAACAGTCAGCCCATGGGATTCTACGCCCCCGCCCAACTGGTGCGCGACGCGCGCGAGCATGGGGTCGAAGTGCGGCCCGTCTCTGTCAACCATTCCGAGTGGGATTGCACGCTGGAGCCGCGCGCCGATGGCGCACTGGCGCTGCGCTTGGGCTTTCGCCAGATCAAGGGCGTGGGGCAGGAAGATGCCGACTGGATCGTGGCCGCGCGCGGCAATGGCTACCCGGATATCGACAGCCTGTGGCGCCGCGCGGGCGTGGCCCCCGATACGCTGGAACGGCTGGCCGAAGGCGACGCCTTCACCACCATCGGCCTGTCACGCCGGAGTGCGCTGTGGCAAGTACGGGCGTTGCGCGCGCCTGCCCCCCTGCCCTTGTTCGGCGCCGATGGCGAAGGCGGCACGGAACCCGCCGTCACCCTGCCCGACATGTCCCTGGGCGAAGCGGTGGTCGAGGATTACCTGTCCCTGCGCCTGTCCCTGCGCGCGCATCCGCTGGAACTGCTGCGCCCGCGCCTGGCCCGAACCCTGTCGCATGACACGCTGCCAAGCGCCCCGCGCCGCGTGACCATCGCGGGGCTGGTCATCACCCGCCAGCGGCCCGGCACCGCGTCCGGCGTGGTGTTCCTGACGCTGGAGGACGAGACCGGCTGCGCCAACGTGGTCGTGTGGAAAGCCGTGTATGACCGGTTTCGCCGCGCGGTCATCGGCGGGCGGCTGTTGCAAGTCACGGGCCGTGTGCAACGCGATGGGCAAGTCACCCATGTCATTGCCGAACAGATCGACGACATCTCGGCCTTGCTGTCGCAACTCGGCGGCCCCACGCCGCTGCCTGCCAATGACGGCCGCGGGGATGAGGTGCGCCGCCCCGTCCCCAGCATGCCCCGCGGCACGGCGGGCGCGCGCCACCCCCGCGACCAGGCGCGCAAGCTGTTTCCCAGCCGGGACTTTCACTGATCCCTTCATCTTGCCCGAAATACTCTGGGGGAGTCGCGCGCCAGCGCGGCGGGGGCAAAGCCCCCTTAGCTCGGCTTGCGCTTGACCATCAGGTCAGGGCGGCGCGCACGGGTGATCGCTTCGGACTGTTCGTGCCGCCAACGCGCGATCTCGGCATGGTTGCCCGAGAGCAAGACCGACGGAATGCTCAGCCCGTTCCACTCTGCGGGCCGGGTATACTGCGGATGCTCCAGCAAACCCGCACTGAAACTCTCCTCCTCGGTCGAGGCCGCATTGCCCAGCACATCGGGCAGCAGACGCACCGTGGCGTCGATCATCGCTTGCGCCGCCAACTCGCCGCCGGTCATGACGAAATCGCCCAACGACACTTCGTCAACCGCGTATTGGTCCAGCACGCGCTGATCGACCCCTTCGAACCGTCCGCACAGCATCGTCACGCCCTTGGCGCGCGACCAATCTCGCGCCATGTCCTGCGTGAAGGGCCGTCCGCGTGGTGACAGGTAAACCAGGGGCCATTGAGCGCGGTCATCCGGCACACCGCGTTGCGCGGCGTCGATGGCACGCTCCAAAACATCGGCACGCAGCACCATGCCCGCGCCGCCGCCGGCCGGCGTGTCATCCACGTTGCGATGTTTACCAAGACCGAAGGGTCGCAGGTCGATCGTGTCCAGCCCCCAGCGGCCCTCCTTCAGCGCACGGCCCGTCAGCGACAGGCCCAGCACGCCTGGAAACGCCTCTGGGAACAGGGTGATGATCCGCGCCTGCCACGCCATCGCGGGCGCGCGCGGGCGTCCCAGGTCGCGCGGGGCCAGCGACGGCGTGACCGCAAGGCGGCCCGCCGCGCGGCGTGGCGGCGACGGGCTCATTCCAGCAGACCTTCGGGCGGGTCGGCCACGATCCGGCCCGCCGCCAGGTCGACCGTCGGCACGATCGCTTGGGTGAAGGGCAGCAGCACCGCACCTTTCTGCCCCGGCGTGACCAGTTCCAGAAGGTCGCTCGCCCCGTGGTTCAGCACCGCTTTCACACGCCCCAGGGGCGCGCCCCCGGTGTCGAACACCTGCAACCCGATCAGGTCGGCATGGTAGAATTCATCGTCGGACAACCGGGGGAGGCAATCGCGCGACACGAATAATCGCACACCGCGCAAACCTTCGGCTTGTGCGCGCGTCCCGACACCTGTCAGACGCGCTGCGAACCCTTGCGCCACCGGGGCCCCCAAGCTTATCTCGAAACGGCGCGTACCATCTTCGGACCAGAGCGGGCCATAAGACGCGATGGCGGCTGGCTCTGCGCAAAAGCTCTTCAAACGCACCTCGCCGCGTACCCCGTAGGCACCTGCAACCGCGCCGACACAGACCATCGCTTTCGTCATGCTGATTTCATCTTGCGCAAAATACTCTCGGGGCGGCGAATTGGCCCGTGCCGGGCCAAAAGGGGGGCTGTCAGCCCCCCTTTATCATGTCGTTTACTCGGCGGCTTCGTCGGCGGTTTCAGCCTTGGCGGCCTTTTCCTTGGCCCGCTCCTGGGCCTTTTTGCCCGGCTCGGCCTTCTTCATGTTGGCACGGGTTGCCTTTTCACGCACGCCAGCGGCTTCGAGGAAACGCGCAATACGATCGGTCGGCTGCGCGCCATGGTCCAGCCAGTGCTGAACGCGTTCCATGTCCATTTTCACGCGGTCTTCGCTGTCCTTGGGCAAAAGCGGGTTGTAGGTGCCCAGCTTTTCCAGGTAACGGCCGTCGCGCGGCATGCGCGAATCGGTGGCCACGATCGCGTAATGGGGGCGCTTCTTGGACCCACCACGGGCCAGACGGATCTTGGTTGCCATGTCGATTTCTCCTTCAGGACTGGCGGGGCGGGCGCTCGGCCCGCCGGTTCAACGTTGCAAATTCTCGTGGTGACGGATCACTTCCGAAATCACGAAGTTCAGGAATTTCTTGGCGAATTCCGGGTCGAGGTCGGCTTCTTTCGCCAACCATTCCAGCCGTTCGATCTGGCGCTCTTCGCGCGCGGGGTCGGACGGGGGAAGATCATGCTGCGCTTTCAGGCGGCCCACGGCCTGCGTGTGCTTGAACCGCTCGCCCAGCGTATAGACAAGGATCGCATCCAGCCGGTCAATGCTGTCGCGGTGACTGGCCAGGATCTCGGCGGCGCGGGCGCTGTCTTGGGTCATGGGTGTCGGGTCCTGTTGCGGGCGCGCGGGGGCGTCATTTCTTCTTGAACATGCCGGACATGCCGCCGGGCAGACCACCACCGCCCATCATCTGCTGTTCGGCCATCTTCACCAGCTTGGGGTCCAACTGGCCAGAATCGCCCGCGGCATCGGCCCCTTGGCCCTTGCCGAACATGCCGCCCATGGCCTGTTTCAGCATGCCTTTCTTGCCCATCTTCTTCATCATGTCGGCCATCTGGCGGTGCTGTTTCAGCAGCTTGTTCAGGTCCGACACGTCCAGACCCGCGCCCTTGGCAATGCGCTTCTTGCGGCTGGCCTGCAGGATCGCGGGGTTGGCGCGTTCCTTCTTGGTCATGGAATTGATAAGCGCGATCTGTTGGCGCAGCATCCCGTCGTCGAAGCCGGCCTGCTCGACCTGCTTGGACATCTTGCCCATGCCCGGCATCATGCCCATCACGCCCTGCATGCCGCCCATCTTCAGCATCTGGTCCAGCTGCAATTTCAGGTCGTTCATGTTGAACAGACCTTTCTGGAAACGCTTCATCATGCGTTCGGCCTGTTCGACCTCCAGCACTTCCTGAGCTTTTTCGACCAGCGCGACGATGTCGCCCATGCCGAGGATGCGGCCCGCGACGCGCTTGGGGTCGAAGGTTTCCAGCGCGTCGGTTTTCTCGCCCAGACCCACGAAGCGGATGGGCTTGCCGGTGACAGCGCGCATGGACAGGGCCGCGCCGCCGCGCCCGTCGCCATCCATACGGGTCAGCACCACGCCCGACACGCCGACCTTGCCGTCGAATTCGGCGGCCACGTTCACGGCGTCCTGCCCGGTCAGGCCATCGACCACCAGCAGCGTTTCGCGCGGGCTGACGGCGCCTTGCACGGCCAGCACTTCGTCCATCAGCACATCGTCAATGTGCAGGCGGCCCGCGGTATCCAGCAGATACACGTCATAGCCGCCCAAGGTAGCCTGTTGCTTGGCGCGCTTGGCAATCTCGACCGCCGATTGGCCTTGCACGATGGGCAACGTGTCGACCCCGATCTGGTTGCCCAGGATCGCCAACTGCTCCATCGCCGCGGGGCGATTGGTGTCAAGCGATGCCATCAGCACGCGCTTGCCCTCACGCTCGGACAGGCGGCGGGCCAGCTTGGCGGTGGTCGTGGTTTTGCCCGACCCTTGCAAACCGACCATCAGCACCGGCGCGGGCGGGTTGTCGATTTTCAGCGCACCGGGATCGCCCTCGCCTTCCAGCGTGGCGATCAGCTCGTCATGCACGATCTTGACGACCTGCTGGCCCGGAGTGATC
>JAAAPG010000212.1 GCA_009908405.1 Alphaproteobacteria bacterium
GGCGGGTTTCGTGGAAATGCCCATGTCCATGTCGGTGCTGGGCAAGCTGATGCCCACCGCATGGCTGGCCATGATGCGCCCGACCGTGCGGCACTATTTCGGTGCTGTCAAGCTGGGCGGCCGCTGGCATGCCGCCGATTCGTCCTATAACGACGATAGCATGGGCATTTATCTGCAAGACTTCCCCGACTATGCGCATTTGCTGCCCGCGCGCCTGTCAGAGGGTCGGCCCTACAGCCCGACGGCTGAAAAGAACGGTATGGACCCGTTCGATATTCAGGTCGTTCCGCATCTGAACGCGGAAATGAGCAAGAAAAGCCGCTTCACCCCCGCGCATTTCGAGGCGCTCAATACACGGCTTGACCGCGCGCAAGGTTCGTGGCGCAATTGGGTCGAAGACGATCACCCCGATCTGGGCGCCGGTTTGCGCGTCGTCAGCTAAGGCGGACCCCGTATGACATTCGACTGGGACTTTTCGGCCCCCACCCCAAGCGACATGGGCGACCATGACGTGCCGCCTGCCAGCGACCGGCTGGCGGGCAGGCGCGTGGCGCTGCTGGTTACCGGTGGCATTGCCGCCATGAAAACCCCGCAAATCGCGCGGGCGCTGCGGCGGCACGGGGCCGACGTGACCGCCTTTGCCAGCGCCGATGCGCTGCGTTACGTCGCGCGCGAAGCGCTGGAATGGGCCTGTCTTGGGCACGTGGTCGACGGGCTGACATGGCGCGCCGAACACCTGTCGGACGATGCGCCGTTCGACGCCTACCTCGTCGCGCCCGCCACCCACAACACCATCGCCAAGATGGCAATGGGCATCGGCGATACGCTGGTGACATCGGCGCTCATCTCGGCGCTTGGGCGGATGGAGCAGGGGCGCACCCAGGTTCTGGTCGCGCCCACCATGCACGGGTCCATGCACAATGCGCAGCTTGTCGACAATGCCAAACGGCTGGCCACCCAAGGCGTGCATTTCATCGCCCCGCGCGACGCCTACGGCAAGCACAACCTGCCCGATACCGGCGTGATCTGCACGGCGGTCGGGCGGGCGCTGTCCCGCTCGCCGCTGCGGGGCAAGCCGATCCTGGTGACCGCCGGGCCCACGCCCGTGCCCATCGACGGGGTGCGCCGCATCGTCAACCGCTTCCGCGGGCGGCTGGGGGCGGATATCGCCGAGGAACTGACATGGCGCGGGGCCGATGCCGAACTGTTGCTGGGCGATGGCGCGTGGCGGCCCTCTGCGCCCCTGCGGCTGAGCATCGCGCGCACCTATTCCGACTATCGCGACATGGTTGTGGCGCGGGCCGGGCAGGGGCTGTTCGCGGGCATCTTCTCTGCCGGGGTGGCCGATTACAGGCCCAAGCAGGTGGTCGATGGCAAGATCGTTTCGGGCAGCGCGGAATTGCCGCTGCTGCTGGAGCCGACCGAAAAGGTCATCGACATGGCCATGGACGCGGGTGGCGCGATGCACACGGTCGCGTTCAAATATCTTGAAAACGTGTCCGAGGAAGAGCTGATCCGCGTCGCCGGCAAACGTCTGGACCGGGCCGGTCTCGTCGTCGCCACGCGCGGCGAGGACACGAAGGGCCGCGCACAACGAGCATTGATGGTGCGCCGCGATGGCGTCACCCCGGTCGAGGGCAAGGCCCGGATCGCCAGCGCGATTGCCGATTACCTTGAAACCCTGACCACGCGCGAAGATGCGCGGCTGGCGGCGGAATAACCCGCTTCATCTTGCCCTAAATACTCCAGACCAACACTCCCGGGCCGCAGGGCCGGGGGTGTTTCATGAAGTCTTGCGGCGCAGCCGCGCCTTTAGGTCAAACCGGGTCACCCCCAAGGGTTCGCGCGGCCGCGCGTCACGCTTTGCCCCTGTGCTTCGGCCAGCTTGACCAGTTCCGAAATCCGGTTTTCGGTGTTCGGGTGGGTCGAGAACAGCTTGTCGCGCTTGAACGCGTGCAGCGGGTTGATGATGAACATATGCGCGGTTTGCGGGTTGGCCTCTGCGCGGTCATAGTCGATCCGGCTGGCAAAACCCTGGATCTTTTCAAGCGCAGAGGCCAGCCAGAGCGGGTTGCCGCAGATTGCCGCGCCCACGCGGTCGGCCTCGTACTCGCGTGAGCGCGAAATCGCCATCTGCACCACCGCCGCCGCCATGGGCGCAAGGATCATCACCAGCAGCGTCACGAGGATGTTGCCCCGGTTCCGTCCACCAAAGAACATCGCGAAATTCGCCAGCATCGAAATCGCGCCCGCGAAGGTCGCCGTGATGGTCATGATAAGCGTGTCGTAATTGCGGATATGCGCCAGCTCATGCGCCATGACGGCGGCGACCTCTTCGTCCGACATGCGGCGCAGCAGGCCGGTGGTTGCCGCCACGGCGGCGTTTTCCGGGTTGCGCCCTGTTGCAAAGGCGTTGGGTTGGTCCTGATTAATGACGAACACGCGGGGGCGCGGCATGTCGGCCCCGTCGGCCAGCCGGTGCACCATGCGTTCCAGGTCGGGATGGACCTGGCTGTTGCATTCCTGCGCATTGTGCATCCGCAACACGGCCTTGTCGGAATTCCAGTAGGAGTACCCGTTCATCCCGACCGCCACGACCAGCGCGATCAACAGGCCCGCACCGCCGCCAAGCGCGTAGCCCACGGCCATGAACAACGCGGTCATCGCGGCCATCAGAATGGCGGTTTTCGTGTAACCCATCATGCGCGGACCCCTTCAACAAACAGTCCAAGATATGGGCAAAGGTGTCGCGGCGTGCAAGGCTCAGCCGCCGAAAGACTCCATCGCGCGGAAGTCCATGGTTTCCAACAGCGGGATCGTCACATCCGGGTCGGCCCCTTCAGCCTGCACCAGGATGCGGTTGGCGATGATCGCCTGCAAACTGTCGTCGTCGCGCAGGAAGCGGACGCGGTTGATCCGTTCGATCTGACCGCCCATCTGCGTAACCATGGCATTGTTGCCCAACATCATCGCCATTTGCGCGACCATCGGGCTGTCCGCGATCAGGTTGATGGTAAACGACCCCTCCGGTCCGGAATAGGTCGCATTGGCAGAAGTGCCGCCGCCCAGCATGGCCATCATGGCATTCGCTTCGGTGTCGATCTCGCGGGTCCAGCCATCCGGAGCGTCCGGCAGGTAGGCTGACAGGCCATCGGCCTTCATCGCCGCAAGCAGGCGTTGGGCTTCGTTCAACTCGTCTTGCGCGTAAACCATGTCGCCGTCCTGATAGGCCTCTATCGCGGCGGTCATGGCGTCCAGAAACGGATCGGCGGCGGCGGGCTGCGCGACAAGGGCGGTGCAGGTGGCAAACAGGATCGCTTTCAAGGACTCATCCCCGGACATGGAACTCCCTGTCAGGATGCCGCCACCGGCCCCGCCGCGCAAGACCGTTGTCAGCCCAGCAAGCCCGCCGCGCGGAAGGCCGCGCGCAGATCGGTCTTGGGGCGCGCGCCGATATGGCCGATCACCTCGGCGGCGGCCATGCAGCCCATGCGGCCCGCGGTGTCCATGTCGCGGCCCAAAGCCAGCCCGAACAGGAACCCGGCGGCGAACTGGTCGCCCGCGCCGGTCGCATCGACCGGGGTGACGGTGTGGACCGGGATTTCCACGCGCACGCCGTCGCGGATAATCCGGACCGGGTCGCCCGACCGGGTGCAGACGACGAGGTCACAGTCCCGTGCCGCCTGCGCCAGCGCGTCGTCGAGGTCGTTCGCTTCATAGAGCGACACCCATTCCTGCTCGTTGCCGATGACGTAATCCATATCCTCGGCCACCAGCTTGCGGAAATCGGCGCGGTGGCGGTCCACGCAGAACGGGTCGGACAGCGCGATCCCGGCCATGCCGCCTGTGCTGCGGCAGGCGCGGGCGGCTTTCAGGAAGGCGTCCTTGCCCTTGTCCTTGTCGAACAGGTAGCCTTCGAGGAACACGATCTCGCTATCGGCCATGACGGATGCGTCCACGTCATCCGGCCCCAGCTCGGCGGACATGCCCAGATAGGTGTTCATCGACCGCTCGCCATCGGGGGTGACGAAGATCATGCTGCGCGAGGTGGGCAATTCGCCGCCCGCTACCGGGGCGTTGACGAAAGCCGCGCCGACCCTGTCGGAATCCTGCGCGTAGAACCGGCCCAGTTCGTCGTCATTCACCCGGCCCACGAAGGCGGCGCGCAGCCCCAGCGCGCCCGCGCCCGCCAGCGTATTGGCGACCGACCCGCCAGAGGCTTGGGCGCGGTCCTCCATCGCTGCGAACAGGGTTTCCGCGCGGTCGCGTTCGACCAGTTGCATGATCGCCTTGTGGATCTCCATCCGCTCCAGGAAACGGTCCTCGACGGTGGCGATGACGTCGACGATGGCATTGCCGATCCCGGCAATCTGGTAGGTTTTCATGGGGTCTTTTCCTCGAATTGGCACAGGTCGCGGATCAGGCAGGTGCCGCAGGCAGGCTTGCGCGCCTTGCAGGTGTAGCGGCCGTGCAGGATCAGCCAGTGATGGGCATGAAGTTGGTAATCGGCGGGCACGTGGTCCTCGATCGCGCGTTCGACCTTCTCGACATCGCGTCCAGGGCAAATGCCGGTGCGGTTGCCGACGCGAAAGATATGCGTGTCCACCGCCTGCGCGGGCATGCGCCACCACATGTTCAGCACGACAT
>JAAAPG010000206.1 GCA_009908405.1 Alphaproteobacteria bacterium
GAAGGAGAAGCAGGTCCAGATCGACATCGCGCGCGAATCCGGCAAGCCCGAGAACATCATCGAGAACATGATCAAGGGCCGCATGAAGAAATTCATGTCCGAGATCACGCTGGTGAACCAAGCCTTCGTCATCAACCCCGACCTGACCGTGGGCGAGGCCGCGAAAGAAGCGGGCGCCACGATCACCGGCTTCATCCGCATGGAAGTCGGCGAAGGGATCGAGAAGAAAGAAGAAAACTTCGCCGAGGAAGTGGCGAAGATGCAGGGCTAAGGCTCTGGTTTCTTTGGAAGTTTGGCGGCGCTCCGAGGGATCGGGGCGCCGTTTTTTGTGGCCGCCGCCTTGGGTGGAGACAACCGCCCTTTACATAGCTGTGCGGCGGTGGTGCATAAACAACAGAGCTTTTGGAATGCTTTTCGAGTAAGAAATAACACTCCACAGCATTTGTTTAGTTCAATGCTCTATGCCTTAAATCCGCGATTTTTAGTTTCTAGAATTTGTTCCTTGGGCTGCTGCTTCCACAAGCTCAAGGGCCTGCCGTGCAATTCTCATACCCTCTTCAACATGCTCACGTTCTGTTTGAAAATCAGCCGTCATATCAATCGTTGGGGTCATTGCATCGAGGTAAATACTCTTTGGATGTTTAACTATTGAAAAATCTTCGGGAAGAGTTTTCGTAAGTTTCTCGATGTCCAGACCGGCAACCTTTTCCAGATTTTGAACGGACAAATATCCCTTGAATGGATGATGCCAAACTCTTAGACCCAAAGGGTTTGAATGCGGCGCATAGAGAAACTCATCAGTGGCACCCGTTTGAGGGTTGGCCGTCCAGTCGAGGCTTTCTGTTGCCATCTCGCGCCAAGCCTTCTTAAACTTTAACAATTCCTTCGAAGCAAGTTTCCGCGCATTGTTGCTTATAGCTAGATTTTGCACGCGATTTGCACGATTATCCGCCTCTAAGAAAAGTGATCTCTTCCATTTGCTTCGAACATCTTGCCCGTCGATGCACTCGGCAATATCAGAATAACAACACACAATGTCCCAGTCAGTTTTCGAAACAGTATTGAGATAAATGAGGGGAGCGATCAGAACAGTATTCGCTTCCGTGCCATTTCTTTTGTATATCTCAGCTCGAGCCCGATAGCGTTTGGCTTGATCTTTTTGAAAATCTGCTGATAACTTGTTTTCAATCAAAAGAAGTGCGCCATCCTCAAATTCGACATAAATGTCTGTTTCACCCCATGCATCTTCATTGAATTTTTCAAAAACCGAATGTTTGATCACTTTGATTGACCGAAAGCCAAAGTCGATCCGCCGTAAAAATGAAGCTAAGAAGCCTTCTCCGAATGCCAGCTCCTCGATAAAAAGCCGATCAAAGTCGCGCTCATTGTGAGATAACTTCTGTATAACAGACGTCATGATATTTTCCCTCCTTCGACGGTTAAGTTAAATTAGAGCCTATAAATTTTGCGTGTGGCGAGGTTAATCTATTTGACAATTTAACGTTCTTGCATCAGAAGGCGGGGCTCAATGCGCCTCCGCCCAACTGTCGCCAACGCCCGCATCCACCACCAGCGGCACGTCGAGCGTGACCACGGGTGCTGCGGCCCCTTCCATCACCTCGCGCACGACGCCGATCACCTCGTCCACCGCGCTCTCTTCCACCTCGAACACCAGTTCGTCATGCACCTGTAGCAGCATCTGCGCGGGCAGCTGCGCAATCGCGTCCGGCACCCGCACCATGGCGCGGCGGATGATGTCGGCGGCGGTGCCCTGGATGGGCGCGTTGATCGCCGCGCGCCGCGCGAAGCCCGCCGCCGGCCCCTTGGCGGAAATCTCCGGCGTGTGGATGCGCCGCCCGAACAGCGTTTCGACCCGGCCCGCTTTCTTCGCAAACGCCACCGTGTCATCCATGTAGGCGCGGATGCCGGGGAAACGCTCAAAGTAGCGGTCGATGAAGCCCTGCGCGTCCGCGCGCGGAATGCGCAGGTTGCGCGCCAGCCCAAAGCCCGAAATGCCGTAGATCACCCCGAAATTGATCGCCTTGGCCTGACGGCGAATCTCGGGCGTCATCTGGTCCATGGGCACGTCGAACATTTCCGACGCGGTCATGGCGTGAATGTCCTGACCCTCGCGGAAGGCCGCTTTCAGCGCGTCGATGCCCGCGATATGGGCAAGGATGCGGAGTTCGATCTGGCTATAATCGAGTGCCACCAGCTTATGCCCTTCGGGGGCCACGAACGCCGTGCGAATGCGGCGGCCTTCTTCCGACCGGATGGGAATGTTTTGCAGGTTCGGATCGGTCGAGGACAGCCGCCCCGTGACCGCGCCCGTGATGACATAGGATGTATGCACGCGCCCCGTGTCCGGGTGGATGTGGTCTTGAAGCGCGTCCGTGTAGGTGGATTTCAGCTTGGAAAGCTGTCGCCAATCCAGCACGCGGGCGGGCAGGTCGTGGCCTTCGGCGGCCAGATCCTCCAGAATATCGGCGCCGGTGGCGTAAGCCCCGGTCTTGCCCTTCTTGCCACCCTCCAGCGACATCTTGTCGAACAGGATTTCGCCAAGCTGCTTGGGGGAGCCGACGTTGAACGTCTCGCCCGCAAGCTCGTGTATTTCCGCCTCCAGCCCCGCCATTTTCTGCGCGAAGGCGTTGGACATGCGCGACAGGATTTCGCGGTCCACTTTTATGCCGGTGCGTTCCATCGCGGCCAAAACCGGCACCAACGGGCGCTCTAGCGACTCGTAGACGCGGGTCACTTGCGAGGCGTGCAGCCGTGGCTTGAACATCTGCCACAGCCGCAGGGTGATGTCGGCATCCTCGGCGGCGTAGCGCGTGGCATCGTCAATCGGCACGCGGTCGAAGGTGATGGCGGATTTGCCGGTGCCCAGCAAAGTCTTGATGGCGATGGGCTCGTGGTTCAGGTAGCGGTCCGAGAGCGCATCCATCCCGTGCCCGTGCAGCCCGCCGTTGAGCGCGTAGCTCATCAGCATCGTGTCGTCGATGGGCGCGACGGTTATGCCGTAGCCCGCGAATATCTTCGCGTCATACTTCATGTTCTGCCCGATTTTCAGAATGCTCGGGTCTTGCAGCAGGGGCTTCAGCGCGGCAAGCGCGTCTTCCATCGGGATTTGGCCGTCGCTGAGCGCCGGGTCGTCGAACAGCCCGTCGCCGCCCGCGCGATGCGCAAGGGGGATATAGGCGGCGTGCCCCGCGTCCACACACAGCGAGATACCGACAAGGTCGGCGCGCATTTCATCAAGCGCGGTGGTTTCGGTGTCGACCGCGACATGGCCGCGCGCATAGGCGGCGTCGATCCATGTGTGCAGCGTGGCCAGATCGCGGATGCAGGCATATGTCGCATCGGCAAAGGCCGGGGCTTCGGGCGCATCCGCCTGCGGCGCGGGCGCGGCTTCGGGCAGGGCGGGGGCCTCGGCGCCGAGCGCGTCGGAAATGCGCCGCGTCAAGGTGCGGAATTCCATCTGGTTCAGGAAGCCCAGCAGCGTGTCGGCATCGGGCTTGTGCACGGCCAGGTCGTCCAGCCCGAAGGCGATCGGCGTCTGGTCGTCCAGCCGCACCAGCGATTTGGACAGCAACACGTCCTCTTTCGCCTGCGCCACTTTCGGGGCGATGGTGCGCAGCACTTTCAGCCGCTCGCGCATTGTGATGAGGGTGCGGGCCGCGTCGTTGCCTTGGGCGGCGAGGGCCTCGACCTCCTTGGGGGACAGTTCGCGGCCCACATCCGCGCCCGAGATGGCGGTGATGATCGCGGCCGCGTCGGCCTTTGACCCCAGCTTGACCTTGCGTTCCAGCCGGGTTTCCAGGTCGGCCACGTAGGTGTCGATCCCTTCTGCCAGTTCGGTCAGCGCCGCTTCGCGCGTGCCTTCCTCGAACAGCCGCTCCACCGGGCCAATGGCTTGCAGCAGGATCGACGCGGTCGCCGCCCCGACCCCGCGCACGCCGGGAATATTGTCCACGCTGTCACCCGCGATGGCTTGCAGGTCGATCATCAGCTCCGGCCCCACGCCGAACCAGTCGACCACGCCCGCCGGGTCGACCAGTTGGTCGGGTTTGCCCTGCATGCCGGGGCGGATCATCGACACCTGGTCATTCACGAGCTGCGCCAGGTCCTTGTCGCCGCTGATGATGGTGACGCGCCCACCGGCCTCGGTGGCTTGTCGGGCAAGGGTGGCGATGATGTCGTCGGCCTCGTACCCCTCCAACTCCTCGCAGGCGATGTTGAAGGCGCGGGTCGCGTCGCGTGTCAGCGGGATCTGGGGCCGCAGGTCTTCGGGCATGTCGGGGCGGTGGCCCTTGTAGTCGGAATAGAGGTCATTTCGGAAGGTGTGCGACCCCTTGTCGAAAATCACCGCGACATGGGTCGGCGCGTCGGGGCCCGTGTTGCCCTCGACATAGCGCCACAGCATGTTGCAGAACCCCGCAACCGCGCCCACGGGCGCGCCATCGGACTTGCGCGACAAGGGCGGCAGCGCGTGATAGGCGCGGAAGATATAGGCAGAGCCGTCGATCAAATGCAGGTGGCTGTCCTTGCCGAAAGTCATCTTGCGCGGCTCCTGTCGGTTGGGCATGTTGGCCCCGATTATCGTTGGCAAAAGGTATTTCACATGC
>JAAAPG010000278.1 GCA_009908405.1 Alphaproteobacteria bacterium
CGGTCTGCATGTGCTGGAAGATGACTGCTACCGCCTTGGCGTGGCGGGCGCGTCCAGCTACCGCGCTTTGCTGCCCGGCCTTGGCTGGTATGTATCGTCGCTGTCGAAATCGCTGACGCCTGCCTTGCGCGTCGGTTTCGCTGTTGCCCCGCGCGCCCATGCCAGCACCTTGCGGCGTGCGGCGGAACACGGGTTTTTCGGGCTGGCGCGTCCCTTGGCGGACCTGACCGAAGACCTGCTTTTGCGCCCAGAGACATTGCAGATCGCGGCACAGGTGCGCGCGCAATTGCAGCTTTATACGCGGGTCGCCGTCAATATTCTTGGCGGTTATGACCTGCGCTGGGGCGATGACGTGCCGTTCTTATGGCTGCACCTGCCCGATGGCTGGCGCGCGGGCGCGTTCACCAAGGCCGCCGCCGCGCGCGGCGTGCAACTGCGCTCTGCCGAGGATTTCGCCTTGCGCGACGCCCGCGTTCCACATGCCGTGCGTATCGGGATCAACGCGCAAATCGCGTTGCCCCGGTTCGAAAGCGCGATCGCGCGGTTGCGTGACCTGCTGGACAATCCGCCAGAGGGGATGGTCGTCTAGTCCTGCGCGCGCAAGATGCTGGCGGGACGTGCCCCCAAGGGGCGCAGCGCGAACAAAAGCCCTGCAACCAGCGTTGCGACAACCCCGCCCGTGATTATGCCAAGCGCCGAATAGGGTTCGAACCGGAAGGCGCTTTCCATCACGAAGCGCATGACCGCCCAACTGGCCAATGCGCCTGCGCCCAGGGCCACGATCCCCGCCGCGGCCCCCATCAGGGCCGCGCGCAGCGCAAAGCTGGTCAGGATCGCGCGGCGGCTGGCACCAAGGGTTTTCATCACCGCCGCCTCGAACACGCGCGCGCGCTCGCCCGCTGCCGCGGCGCCGATCAGCACCACGAAGCCGGTCAGCAGCGTGGCAAGCGCCGCGTAGCTGGTCGCCGTGGCCATGGTCGAGAGCGCATCTGTCACGCGTTCCGCCGCTTCGCGCACGCGGATGGCGGTGACATTGGGGAACATGTTCGACAGGTCGCGCAGGATCGCGCCCTCGGCGGCCTGCGTGGCATAGACCGTGGCGATATGCGTATGCGGCGCGGCAGAGATCGGCATGGGCGACATGACCATGACAAAGCCGATCCCCCCGGTCGAGAAATCGACCTCGCGCAGGCTGGCGATGGTCGCGGTGATGTCGCGGCCCAGCACGTTGACGGTCACGGTGTCGCCAAGGGTCAGGCCCAGCTCGTCCGCCTCTTCCTGCGCGAAGCTTATCAGCGGCGGGCCATCGTAGTCGGGCGTCCACCACTCGCCGGCGGTCAGGGTCGCGCCTTCGGGCAGATCCGCCGAGTATGACACGCCGCGATCCCCGCGCAGCACCCAATGCCCGGAATTCGGATGCTCGTTCGCCGGGATGCCGTTCAGCGCCGTGACCACGCCGCGCAGCATGGGCGCGGTTTGCACATCTTCAACATCGGGGTCTTGCGCCAGCCGGTCGAGGAACCCGTCCAGTTGTGAATTCTGGATATCGAGGAAGAAATAACTGGGCGCGCGGTCTGGCAGGTCTGTGGCGATGGCGTTGCGCAGGTTGTGGTCAATCTGGCCCACGGCGGCCAGCACCGTCAGGCCAAGGCCCAGCGACAGGATGACCGCGCCAGCCCCTTCGCGCGGGTTGGAAATGGCCCCCATCGCCATGCGCAACGCGGTCTTGCCGCGCAGCGCGCGCGACCGGGCCAGACGCTTGGCCAGCATCCGCACACCGATTGCTGCCAAGGCCAGAACGACAAGCGCGCCCAGAACGCCGCCCGCCGTGGCGAAGGCCAGCGCGGGGACAGACGCAAAGGCGGCAGAGATCAGCACCAGCGCGACCACCAGCGCGGTGATGACCAGCAGATAGGGCAGGCGGGGCCAAGCGGCTGTGGCCTCTGCCGCGCCGCGAAAGATGGCAGCCGCGCGCACATGCTCGGTGCGCGCCAAGGGCCAGAGCGCGAAGATCAGCGCGGTCAGGGCGCCGTAGATTGCGGCCTCTGACAAAGCGGCGGGCGAAAGCGATATTTGTAAGGACACAGGCAGTTGATCCGCCACCAGCGGCGCGACGATGAACGGCACCATCGCGCCCAGAGCCAGCCCCACGGCCAGCCCCAGCCCGGTCAGAACACCGATCTGCATCAGGTAGACGGTAAAGATGGTGCGGCTTTGGGCGCCCAGCGTCTTCAGCGTGGCGATGGTGTTGGTCTTGCTGTCCAGGTAGGTGCGCACGGCGGCGGAAACGCCGACACCGCCCACGGCCAGCCCCGCCAGCCCCACCAGCACAAGGAAAGACGACACTCGGTCGATGACCCGGCGTACCTGCGGCGCGGCATCGCGGCTGTCGCGCCAGCGCACCCCCGCGCCGTCCAGCCCCGCAAGGGCTGCGTCGCGTGCCGCGTCCATGTCGGTATCCGGCAATAGCAGGCGGTAGTTGACCTCATAAAGCGTGCCCGGCCCCAGCAATTCGGCGTTCTCCAAGGCCGTGGTGCGCACCAATGTGCGCGGGCCGAAGCCGAAATTGCCGCCGAACCCGTCGGGCTCGCGGGTGATATGGGCGGTCAGAACGAAATCCTGCACCCCAAGGCGGAAGGTGTCGCCAATCGCCAGCCCCAACCGGTCGGCCAGAATGGGTTCCATCACGCCACCGGGCAGGCCATTCGCGCCGTCCAGCGCTTGGGGCAGGGGCATGGGCGGGTCCAGCCGCATTTCGCCCACCAACGGATAGGCGCTGTCCACGGCTTTCACTTGGGTGATCGCGCGCTCGGCCTCTTCGCCGCCCGACCCGGCCACGGCCATGGAGCGGAAGTCCACCACCTCGGAAACCGAATTGGCAAAGCCGTCGATGAAGGCGCGTTCCTCGGCATTCGCCTTGCGGTAGGTGAAGCGCAGCTCCGCGTCGCCGCCCAGAAGCGCCGCGCCTTCGCGTTCCAGCCCGGCGTCGATCGCGCCGCGGATGGACCCGATGGCGGCAATCGCCCCCACACCCAGCGCCAAACAGGCCAGGAACACCCAGAACCCGCGCAAGCCTCCGCGCAATTCGCGGCGGGCAATGTTCCATGCCACCCGCATCATTCGGCAGCCTTGGCGACGCGCGGCCTGTCACCCGCGACCAACCCATCGGCCAGATGGATCACCCGGTCGCAGCGCGCGGCCAGTTCCGGCGCATGGGTGACAAGCACCAGCGTTGCGCCGTGACGGTCGCGCAGGCCGAAGAGCAGGTCCATGATGGCCTGACCATTGGGGCCGTCCAGGTTGCCCGTCGGTTCATCCGCCAACAGAATATCGGGGCGCGGGGCGGCGGCGCGGGCCAGCGCCACGCGCTGTTGCTCGCCCCCCGACATTTGCGCGGGGTAATGGTCCATCCGGTGGTCAAGGCCCACGGCCCGCAACTCGTCTTCGGCGCGGTCGAACGCGTCGGGCTTGCCGGCCAGTTCCAAGGGTGTTGCCACGTTTTCCAGCGCGGTCATGGTCGGGATCAGGTGGAAAGACTGGAACACCACCCCCATATGATCGCGACGGAAGCGGGCAAGCGCGTCTTCGTTCAGGTTGGTCAGATCGTGGCCAAGTGCGCTGATCTTGCCATCTGTCGCGCGTTCCAACCCGCCCATCAGCATAAGGAGAGATGACTTGCCCGACCCTGACGGCCCGACCATGCCCACCGTCTGCCCGCGCACAATGTCGAGAGTGATGTCACGCAAGATCGTGACGGGACCGGCATTTCCTGCAAGGGTCAGCCCGACATTCGACATTGAAAGCACGGAATCAGTCATGAAATTCGTCCTGCACAAGTTTTCTTCCTTCGCATATGGGGTGGCGCGCGCCGCTGGCAACCGCGCGCGGGCCGCTGTCATGGGTTTAACGGCTCTCTGCGCGTTTTCCGTCGCGCCGGTTATGGCGGAACCTGTCCGGCTGGTCGCGCTGGGCGACAGCCTGACCCAGGGCTACGGCCTGCCCGAAGACGAGGGGTTCGTGCCGGTGCTGCAAGACTGGCTGCAAGACCAGGGCGCGGATGTGACCGTCATCAACGCGGGCGTGTCGGGCGATACCACGGCGGGCGGGCTGGCGCGCATGGATTGGACGCTGGCGGACCCGGTGGACGCGATGATCGTCGCGCTGGGCGGCAATGACCTGCTGCGCGGCCTGAGCCCGAAGACAAGCCGCGAGAACCTTGACGGTATCCTCGCCCGGCTGGAGCTGGAACGCATCCCCGCGCTGTTGGTCGGCCTGCCCGCGCCGGGCAATTACGGCCCAGAGTTCAAGAACGCGTTCGAAGCGATGTATATCGACCTGGCGGCGAAATACGATGTGCCGCTTTACCCCGATTTCCTGCGCCCGCTGTCGGAAAAAGCCGATGCGGGCATGTCCTTTCGCGACCTGATGCAGGATGACAACATCCACCCCAACGCCGCTGGCGTGCAGGCGATTGTAGACGCGATGGGACCGGAGATCCTGACGCTCGTGCAATCGGTGGCAGAGGCAGAGGGTTAACCGGGACAGGCGAAGGGCACGAAGGTGCTGGCCATGCCTTCATTCATCGTCATG
>JAAAPG010000296.1 GCA_009908405.1 Alphaproteobacteria bacterium
GCAGGCCGAGAGCCTTGGGCCGGTCTTCACCTTCATGGACGGGTATGAAACCTTCTGGTCCTATATCCCGCATTTCGTGCATTCGCCGTTTTACGTTTATGCCTATGCCTTTGGCGACGGCTTGGTGAACGCTTTGTATGCTGTCTACGAAGAACAGCCCGCGGGCTTTCAGGACAAGTATTTCGAAATGCTGGCCGCTGGCGGGTCCAAGCACCACAAGGAATTGCTGGCCCCCTTCGGGTTGGATGCGTCCGACCCGGCGTTCTGGGACAAGGGCCTGAGCATGATCGCGGGCTTCATCGACGAGTTGGAAGCGATGGAATAACGGGTTTATTCCGCGCCACCAAGTGCAAAAGGGCAGCGATCCCTTGCTGCCCTTTTCGATTTCGCGTGCGCTGGCCTCAGTTCCAGCAGGACACCAGCACCGTCAGATCGCCCGCGACGCGGGTCAGATGCTGCGGTGTGACGGTCACACCATCGCGTAGCGTGCCGCTTGAGACGCCGTTTTCATTCAGGAAACCGCGTATCGCCTGCGCCGAGACCGCGAAATTCACCTCGGGCGGCAATTGGCGGCTTTCCATGGCGGGCTGACCGGCCAACAGGCCCAGAACCGCACCGTTCCGGCCGAAGACCGGGCCACCCAGATCGCCCTGCGCCACAGAGGCATTCAGCCGCATGACGCCGTCTTCGCCATTCAGGCCGGTATCGGCATCCAGCCGCCCGAAGGTCAGCACCGGACGGGTGAGCATATCCTCGAACGAAAACCCGGAAATCGTGATCTCTTGGCCCAAGGGCAGGTCGCCTTCGGCGAATTGTGCGAAGGCCAGCGGCACAAGCGGGGTCTCGGGTTCCAGCACGGCGATGTTCAGCGCTTCATCCACGGCGCGGATGCGGGCGGTGTAAGCTTCGTCTATGGTGACGCGGTCGCATTGTTCGACGGCGGCGGCGGTGGTGACAACCGTGCCGGTCGCGTCAATGTAGAAGCCCGAGCGCGAGAAATCGGGCCGCCGCACGTTCAGCCCCGCCAGCAGCGCAGAGCGTGCAACCTGGCTGGCCTGGCCCGTGCTTTCGGGCAGGGTGCCGCCGAAGGTGGTAAAGCTGTCTTCCATCATCGGCAAAACGCGCGCCATCTGGTCGTCGCGCTCCGGCGTCCAGACCAGCGTATAGCCCTTGATCTGCCCGCCCCGGAATTGCGCGAATGTGTGCGAACGCAACTCGTCATTCTGGCCTGTCAGCACGAAGGAATTCGACTGGCGTTCGCGGTCGCCCTCCAGCGGCACGATTTCCAGCGTCTGCATGATTTCATACAGGCCGTACAACGTGGCCTGGTTGCCGGGCTGGGACAGCAACAGCACCTGCACGCCGCTGTCATCCTTGGCCGGGAAATGCGAAAACGGCGCTTCGTGTCGGTCGAATTCGACCATGGCAAGCGGCAACGCGATCTCTATGCCCGCATCTTCGTCGCGGATGGTCTGCATCCCCAAAGCGGCCAGTTCGCCCTGGTAGTCATCCAGCAGCTCGGCGCGCTGGCGCGTGGTCAGCACGCCCGTATCCTCGTAGCCGCGATCGGCCTGCCAGTCGGCCATGGACCGGCGCGTGCCCCGTCCGAAAGACGCATCGATCCGCTGCGTGTAGTATCCGAACCATTGCAGCGCGATTTGCAGGTCGGCCTTTTCGTCGCGCGACAGCGCGCGCTCGGATGCCTGCGCCTCGCGCAGGGTTTCCTCGGGTTCCGGTTCGAGGGCGGCCAGCGGCTCCGGCTCCGGGGACGGATCGGCCGGGGGTGTCGCCACGGGCGCGACGGCGGCCCCATCCTGCGGAAAGAACCGCGCGCCGTAATTCGCGCCATTCGACACGAAGGCATCCGCCGGGATCGCGCGTTCCGCACGCAACTGGCGGCGCACCTCGAATGCGTCGGTATCAGTCTCGAACGGGCCAAGGGCCAGCGCATACCAGTCCGACGGCAGTTGGAACCCGCTGACATTTCCAATGCTCTGCTGGTAGTCCTGCGCGCGCTCCAGCGCTTCGTCGAACTCTCTTTGTGCCTCAAGTTGCACCCAGCGCGTATCCTGCGCAAGGGCCGGGCCAAGCCCCAGCCCGGAAACACTCGCGACAAGAAAAGCCGCCGTGCCGAGAATGCGTGTCATTTGCTTAAATCCCTTCCCCGTATTCAGTTGACCGAACCTGCGCCCGGTTTCGGCGTTGACCCTTGGCGGATGCTTGCCTATGCAGACGCAGCTTTACGAGATTGCGCTGGCAAGGCAAGGGGCCGATATGGCGGAAGCCGCTGAAAACCGTTCACAAAAGCCTGCATGCTTCCAGGAAATCATCCTGCGGTTGCAAAACTACTGGGCCGCCAAGGGCTGCGCGGTGCTGCAACCCTATGACATGGAAGTGGGCGCGGGCACGTTTCATCCGGCCACGACCCTGCGCGCGCTTGGGTCCAAGGCCTGGGCGGCGGCCTATGTCCAGCCCTCGCGCCGCCCGACCGACGGGCGTTATGGCGAGAACCCGAACCGGTTGCAGCATTATTACCAGTACCAGGTCATCATCAAACCCTCTCCGCCCGATCTGCAAGAGCTGTACCTGGGCAGCCTGCGCGCCATCGGCATCGACGACGCGCTGCACGACATCCGCTTTGTCGAGGATGACTGGGAATCGCCCACGCTTGGCGCCTGGGGCCTGGGCTGGGAAGTGTGGTGCGACGGGATGGAAGTGTCGCAATTCACCTATTTCCAGCAGGTTGGCGGGCATGATTGCAAGCCGGTCTCGGGCGAGTTGACCTACGGGCTGGAACGCCTGGCGATGTATGTTCTGGGCGTGGATCATGTCATGGACATGCCCTTCAACGCCCCCGATGCCCGGATTCCGCTGAAATACGGCGACGTGTTCCGCCAGACAGAGCAGGAATACTCGCGTTGGAATTTCGACCAGGCCGATACCGACGCGCTTTTCCAGCATTTCAAGGACGCCGAGGCCGAATGCCAGCGCATCCTTGCCGCCGACGCCACCGACAGCGCCGGGCGCCGCATTATCATGGCGCACCCGGCCTATGACCAATGCATCAAGGCCAGCCACCTGTTCAACCTGCTGGACGCGCGCGGCGTGATTTCCGTCACCGAACGCCAGGCCTATATCGGGCGGGTGCGCGCGCTGGCCAAGATCTGCGCGGATGCCTTCGTGCAAACCGACGCCGGGGGCGCGTGATGGGCCGCTTCCTGGTTGTCCTGCTTCTGGCCAGTGCCGCGCTTGGCGGCGTGGGCATGTGGTATTTGCAGGTCTACGGCTATTACGACGTGCTGCCCGAACAGGACAGTATTGCGCTGACCCGTGCGGGCGAGGATACGCCCCGCGACGTGGCCATAAGCGCGTTCGAAGGGATCGATGCCAACAGCTCTCCCATCCGGTTCCGCGCCTGTTTCACGCTGGCAGAGCCGGGCGAATTCGCGCCTTATGACGGGGCCACCCCCCTGAACGCGCCCGGCTGGTTCGACTGTTTCGATGCCGCTGCCATCGGCGCCGCGCTGGAAGCGGGCGACGCGCAGGCCGTCACCGCCCATGCCAACATCACCTACGGCATCGACCGCGTGGCGGCGATTTTCCCCGATGGCCGGGCTTATGCGTGGCACCAGATCAACCCGTGTGGCGAGGCGCATTTCGATGGCGACCCGGTGCCGCCGGGCTGCCCCCCACCGCCCTCCAGCGAAGAATGACCCATGGCTGACCTACTGATCGAACTCTTCTCCGAGGAAATCCCGGCGCGGATGCAGGCGGATGCGGCTGACGCGCTGAAAAAGCGTGTCACTGATGGGCTTGTCGAGGCCGGGCTGACCTATGCCGAGGCAGAAGCTTTCGCCACGCCCCGCCGCCTGACGCTCGCGGTGCAAGGACTGTCCGACCACAGCCCGACCCTGCGCGAAGAACGGCGCGGGCCGAAAGTGGGCGCGCCGGAAAAGGCGATCGAGGGCTTCCTGCGTTCCACCGGCCTGAGCATGGATGACCTGACCATTCAGGATGACAGGAAGGGGCAGGTCTATATCGCCACCGTCACGACCGAGGGGCGCGCAGCCCCGGTGATCGTGGCCGAAGTGCTGGAACGCACCATCCGCAATTTCCCATGGCCCAAGTCCATGCGCTGGGGCGCGGGGTCATTGCGCTGGGTGCGGCCGTTGCATTCCATCCTGTGCATCCTGTCGCAAGAGGACGGCGCCGAGGTGGTGCCTCTGAACGTGGACGGCATCGTGTCGGGCGACACGACCCGCGGGCATCGCTTCATGGCGCCGGATGCGTTTTCTGTTGTGAATTTCGAGGATTACGCGGCGAAGTTGAAGCGCGCCAAGGTCATTCTGGACCCGGCGGAACGCGCGGGCCATATCTGGAACGAGGCGTCGCAACTGGCCTTTGCCCAAGGGTTGGAACTGGTCGAGGACAGGGGCCTGCTGGCCGAAGTGGCCGGGCTGGTCGAATGGCCCGTGGTGCTGATGGGGCGGATCGAGGAACAGTTCCTGGACCTGCCGCCGGAAGTGCTGCAAACCTCGATGAAGGAACACCAGAAGTTCTTCTCGGTGCGCGATCCGAAAGCTGGGCAGA
>JAAAPG010000214.1 GCA_009908405.1 Alphaproteobacteria bacterium
GTAGCGCGCCGTGAATGTAGATCGGCGCGTCATAGCCCGCTTGCCGCAGCAGCATGATGACCCGCTGCGCCTTGCCCAGCGCATAAGCGCCGACCAGATGCGCGCGGTCGGGGAAGGCGGCGACAGAGGCGAGCAGTTTCTGGATTTCCTGCGCCGGGTCGGGATGGCGGAAAACCGGCAAGGCGAAGGTGGCCTCTGTCACGAAGATGTCGCAGGGCACGGGCTCCCACGGTTCGCAGGCGGGGTTCGGCTGGCGGGCATAATCGCCGGTCACGACCACGCTTGGCCCCGCGCTTTCGACCTTGATCTGCGCAGACCCCAGCACATGCCCCGCCGGGTGAAAGCTGACCGTCGCGTCGCCGATTCGGACCTTGCCCTCGGCGACCTGACGCGCCCCTGCGAACGCCTCACCATAGCGCAATGCCATGATGTCGAGCGTCTGCGCCGTGGCCAGCACCGCGCCATGACCGGCGCGCGCGTGGTCCGCGTGGCCATGCGTAACCAGCGCCCGCGCCACGGGGCGCACGGGGTCGATATGGAAGTCGCCCTTGGGGCAGTATAGCCCCTCGGGCCGGGTGATGAGCGGTGTGGCGGTCATGGCGCTGCGCGAGTCGTTGTTGCACCATGGAGTGTAGCACGCAGGACCGCCACGCCCAGATTTTGCGCAGACCCGTGCGGTTGCCTGCCTTGGTTGCGCCCGTGCAACAGCCCCGGTCTGCCATTTTCCGAGTCTTTCCAAAGCCCTGCACAGCCCTGCGACAGTCAAGCGGAAATACACTCACAGAACCGTAATTTTTCCGTTGACGCGCACCCGTAAAATACGTCAGATAAAATACGTCAGGTTGTGCCAGTCAGCACGGTGCCCACCACATCTAGTAAGCGACACGAAGCGCGGGTGGGCGTTGGGACAGGGGAAACAGCATCTTGGAAAACGCCCGGCACGCCAGTGCCGGACGCCTGCGTTCAGCAGCCGACGGCCTGTGCCTTGTTCAGCCGACAGTCTACCGCGCCGTATCGGCGCAAAACCGCATTTAGTCAGGGGCGACAGGCACATGAAAATTGAACGGCATTTCACCACGGCATCGGCAGACGCGTATGCGGCGCTGGAGTTCACCACCACGGTGTCCGAAATCCGCAACCCCGATGGCACGGTGGTGTTCCGCAATGACGCCGTCGAAGTGCCCAAAAGCTGGAGCCAGGTCGCGTCCGACGTGATCGCCCAGAAATACTTCCGCAAGGCGGGTGTGCCCGCGCGCCTGAAAAAGGTTGCCGAGGACGGCGTGCCGGAATTCCTGTGGCGCTCTGTGCCCGATACCGAGGCATTGGCGGAGTTGCCCGAGGACGCGCGCTACATCGGCGAATCGAGCGCCAAGCAGGTGTTCGATCGCTTGGCCGGGGCATGGTGCTACTGGGGCTGGAAAGGCCAGTATTTCGCCACCGAGGAAGACGCCCGCGCCTATTTCGACGAAATGCGCTTCATGCTGGCCGCGCAAATGGCCGCGCCGAACAGCCCGCAATGGTTCAACACCGGGCTGCACTGGGCCTATGGCATCGACGGCCCCAGCCAAGGGCACTTCTATGTCGACCCGTTCACCCACAAGCTGGTGAAATCCAAATCCAGCTACGAACACCCCCAGCCCCATGCCTGCTTCATCCAGTCGGTGTCGGATGACCTGGTCAACGATGGCGGCATCATGGATCTTTGGGTGCGCGAGGCGCGCCTGTTCAAGTATGGGTCCGGCACCGGGACCAATTTCAGCTCACTGCGTGGTGAAGGTGAGAAACTGTCGGGCGGCGGTAAATCCTCCGGGTTGATGGGTTTCCTGAAAATCGGGGATCGTGCCGCTGGCGCGATCAAGTCGGGCGGGACCACGCGCCGCGCGGCCAAGATGGTCATTTGCGACATGGACCATCCCGATGTCGAGGAATTCATCAACTGGAAGGTGATCGAAGAACAAAAGGTCGCCTCTCTTGTTGCCGGTTCCAAAATGCACTCGGCGCGCCTGAACGATATATTCGGGGCGATCAAGGCATGGGACGGCAGCACGGAGGATGCCGTCGACCCGGCAAAGAACCCCAGCCTGAAAGCCGCGATCAAGGCTGCGAAAGCGGCGATGATCCCGGAAACCTACACGGCCCGGATTTTGCAATACGCCAAGCAGGGGTATGACAGCATCGAATTTCCGACCTATGACACGGATTGGGATTCGGAAGCCTATACCAGCGTGTCGGGGCAGAATTCGAACAACTCTGTCCGCGTGACCGACGCGTTCCTGCAGGCGGTCAAGGACGATGCCGATTGGGAACTGCTGCGCCGCACCGATGGCAAGGTTGCCAAGACCGTGCGCGCCCGCGAATTGTGGGATCAGGTCGGTCACGCCGCGTGGGCCTGTGCCGACCCCGGCATCCAGTTCCATGACACCGTGAACGCGTGGCACACCTGCCCCGCCGATGGCGCGATCCGCGGGTCGAACCCGTGCTCTGAGTACATGTTCCTGGACGACACGGCCTGCAACCTTGCCTCGATGAACCTGCTGAAGTTCTACGACGGCACGCGCTTCGATGCCGAAGCCTACATGCACGCGTCCCGCCTGTGGACGATCACGCTGGAAATCAGCGTCATGATGGCGCAATTCCCGTCGAAGGAAATCGCGCAGCGGTCCTATGAATTCCGCACGCTGGGTCTGGGCTATGCCAATATCGGCGGTCTGCTGATGAACATGGGCTATGGCTATGACAGCCGCGAGGGCCGCGCCTTGGCCGGTGCCCTGACCGCGATCATGACCGGCGTCAGCTATGCGACCTCGGCCGAAATGGCGTCGGAACTGGGCGCCTTCCCTTTCCCGGCTACAAGAAAAACGCCGACCACATGCTGCGCGTGATCCGCAACCACCGCCGCGCGGCGCATGGCGCTGATGACTACGAAGCCGTGAATGTCGCCCCGGTGGCGCTGGACGCGAGCGGTTGCCCCGACACCCGCCTTGTCGACCTGGCGCGCGCGGCTTGGGACGAGGCGCTGTCATTGGGCGAAGCACACGGCTACCGCAACGCGCAGGCCACCGTCATCGCGCCCACCGGCACCATCGGCCTGGTCATGGATTGCGACACGACCGGCATCGAACCCGATTTCGCGCTGGTGAAGTTCAAGAAACTGGCCGGGGGTGGGTATTTCAAGATCATCAACCAGTCGGTCCCCGCCGCCCTGCGCAAGCTGGGCTATGGCGAGGCGCAGATTGGCGAGATCATTGCCCACGCGGTTGGCCATGGCAGCCTTGGTCAGGCGCCCGGCATCAACCACACCAGCCTGATCGGGCACGGGTTCGGCGATGCCGAGATCGCCAAGATCGAAGCCGCCCTGCCCTCTGCCTTCGACATTCGGTTCGTGTTCAACCAGTGGACGCTGGGCGAGGCGTTCTGCCGCGAAACGCTGGGCATCCCGGCGGCGGAACTGAACAACCCCGGCTTTGACCTGCTGCGCCACCTGGGCTTTACCCGCGCCCAGATCGACGCCGCCAATGACCACGTGTGCGGCACGATGACGCTGGAAGCCGCGCCGCATCTGAAGCCGGAACATTACGGCGTGTTCGACTGCGCGAACCCCTGCGGCAAGACCGGCAAGCGGTTCCTGTCGGTGGACAGCCACATCCACATGATGGCGGCGGCGCAGAGCTTCATCTCGGGCGCGATTTCCAAGACGATCAACATGCCGAATTCGGCCACGATCGAGGAAACGCTGGCCGCGTATGAATTGTCATGGTCGCTGGGGATCAAGGCCAATGCGCTGTATCGTGACGGGTCCAAGCTGTCGCAGCCCTTGGCCGCCGCGCTGATCGCGGATGACGAGGAAGCCGAGGAAATCCTTGAATCCGGCGCGCAGCAGGACAAGGCCCGCGTGCTGGCCGAAAAGATCGTCGAGAAGGTCATCGTCAAGGAAGTCGTGCGCTCCAACCGCGAAAAGCTGCCGGAACGCCGCAAGGGGTACACCCAGAAAGCGGTTGTCGGCGGGCACAAGGTTTACCTGCGCACCGGCGAATACGGCGACGGCAAGCTGGGCGAGATCTTCATCGACATGCACAAGGAAGGCGCTGGCTTCCGCGCGATGATGAACAATTTCGCCATCGCCGTGTCGGTCGGGCTGCAATACGGCGTTCCGCTGGAGGAATTCGTCGATGCCTTTACCTTCACCCGCTTTGAGCCGGCGGGCATGGTGCAGGGCAATGACAGCATCAAGAACGCGACCTCCATTCTGGATTACATCTTCCGCGAACTGGCGGTCAGCTACCTCGACCGCACCGACCTGGCGCATGTGAAGCCCGCGGGCACCGCGTTCGACGACCTGGGCGCGGGCGAGAATGAAGGGCAGCGCAACGTGGCAGAGCCATCGGATGACGCCGCCTCGCGGTCGCTGGAAGTGCTGCGCCAGATCTCCTCGACCGGGTATCTGCGCAAGCGCCTGCCGCAGGAACTGACCGTGCTGCAAGGCGGTCAGGCGACGGGGTTTGCGTCGGACGGGTCCGCCGCCGTGGCCTACCAGACCCGCGCGGTGGAAAGCGTGTCGGTCGCCCCGATGGACGCGCGC
>JAAAPG010000192.1 GCA_009908405.1 Alphaproteobacteria bacterium
GCCATGCATGACCGGGCATTTGCCTGCGTTATCAGATCCGTCCATGTTTCCCTCCAGGATTTACATCTGGAATGGGTTTAACATAGCGGCGCAATCAGGAATAGTTTTTTATACTGATATCTTTCATAAGTCAGGCTTATGAAAATTCACATCTCGACATGGCGCATCTGGTTCATGACCCGCACCAATTCTCGTGCGATGGCGGGTTCCGAGAGCGCATGGCCCGACATGCCCACCATTTCCAGTCGAGAGCGGCCCCAGTGGCGGTGCAATTCCCACGCGGTGGCGGGCGGGCAGATCATGTCGTAACGTCCCTGAACAATGGTGCCGGGGACATTCGTCATCTTCCACAGCCCGTCCATCAATGCGCCGTTTTCACCCAGAAAGCACCCGTTTGAGAAATAATGATTCTCCAGCCGGGCAAAGGCGCGGGCGTAGTCGCTTGGCGCGTCGGCCCCCAGCAGGCCGCGTGTTTCAATCGACGCAAGCGCGTTTTCCCAGCGGGTCCAGGCGCGCGCGAAGCGGTTTTCCTCGTGCCGGTCGCCGCTGAACAGCCGACGGGAATAGGCGCCGATCAGGTCGTGATGTTCGTCCTCCGGGATGATTCGCGTGAATTGGGCCCATAATTCCGGGAAAAACCGCGCCGCGCCCCCGCCATAAAACCAGTCGAGTTCGGCCCGCGTGCCCAAGAACACCCCGCGCAGCACCACATGTGCCACGTGGTCCGGCTGCGCTTGCGTGTAGGCCAGCGCCAGCGTCGCGCCCCAGCTTCCGCCGAACACCACCCAACGCGATATTCCAAGCGTGTCGCGGATCAGTTCGATATCCGCCAGCAGATGCGCGGTGGTGTTGGCATGGGTGGACGCCGTGGGCTTGGACCGCCCGCAGCCGCGTTGGTCGAACAGGATGACGCGGTAATGCGCGGGGTCGAAGAACCGGCGCATGGTCGGGCTGCACCCGCCGCCGGGGCCACCATGCAGCACCACCACCGGCATGCCCTCGGGGTTGCCGCATTGCTCGACATACACACGATGACCATCGCCCACGTCCAGCAGCCGCTGGTCGTAGGGTTCGATATAGGGGTAAAGACCCCTGTGTGCGTTATCGTGTCCGGCTGGTTTGTCCATGTCGGGAACTATATAGGTTGCAAGATCAACCCGCCATGGGGCGCAGCGCAAAAAACCGAGGGGACCATGACCACAACCACGATAGACCCGTCCGAAGTGGCGAAATTCGAGGCGATGGCCGCCGAATGGTGGGATCCGAATGGCAAGTTCAAGCCGTTGCACATGCTGAACCCCTGCCGGTTGGATTACATCACCCGCCAGGTCGCCGCCGAATTCGACCGCGACCTGACCGCGCCAATGCCGTTCAAGGGCTTGCGGCTGCTGGATATCGGCTGCGGCGGCGGCTTGCTGTCGGAACCCATGGCGCGGCTCGGGGCCGACGTGGTGGGCGCGGATGCAGCAGCGCGCAACATTCCGGTGGCGCAGATCCATGCCGAGCAGTCAGGCTTGAAAATCGACTACCGCAACACCACCGCCGAGGACATGGCGGCGGCGGGTGAACAATTCGACGTGGTGCTGAACATGGAAGTGGTCGAGCACGTGGCCGACCCGCTGGCCTATCTGACCGCCTGCCAGCAGCTTCTGAAACCGGGCGGGTTGATGATCTGCTCCACCCTGAACCGCAATCCGAAAAGCTATGTCATGGCGATTATCGGCGCAGAGCATATCATGCGGTGGCTGCCCAAGGGCACGCATGACTGGTCGAAATTCATCACCCCGGACGAGCTATACGACCTGATCCGCCGCGCCGGGCTGGACCCGGTGGACCGCACCGGCTTCGTGTTCGACAAATTGCGGTGGAGTTGGTCGTTGTCAGAGCGCGACCTGTCGGTGAATTACGTGACGGCGTCGGTGAAGCGGTAAGCGCAGATGCGCTACCCGCGCATCACCTCTGCCACGGCCCGCGCCACGTCATTCGCACGCGACGGGTCCATCCCCGCCATGTTCACCCGCCCGTCCCACAGCATGTAGATGCCGTGATCCGCGCGCAGCTTGGTCACTTGCGCTTCCGTTAATGGCAGAATGGAAAACATGCCCTGTTGCGCGCCCACGGCCCCCATGCGGTCGGTCCCGGTGGCGTCGCGCAGCGCATCGGCCAGCGCGCGGCGGTTGTCCTGCACGCGGGCGCGCATCGCGTCCAGCTCTTCCAGCCAGACCGCGCGCAGCATCGGATCACCCAGAATGGTGCTGACCACGCGGCCCCCGTGGTCGGGCGGAAAGGCGAAGCTTTGCCGGTTCAGCCCGGCCAGCGTTGCCGCCATCGCATCGCGCTGCGCGCCCGGCACCACCGCCATGGCAAGGCCCACCCGGTCGCGATACAGGCCGAAATTCTTGGAACAACTCGCGGCGACCAGCACTTCCGGCAGGCGCGCGGCCAGGTGGCGCAGACCGCCCGCATCCGCATCCAGCCCTTCGCCAAAACCCTGATAAGCCATGTCGATGAAGGGTGTGGCACCAGTGCGCTCCAGCAAGGCCGCGACGTCAGCCCAGTCTTGCGGCGACAGGTCCACGCCCGTGGGGTTGTGGCAGCAGCCATGCAGCAAAACGACCTCGCCAGCCTGCGCCTGCGCCAGATCGGCCATCATGCCGTCGCGGTCCAAAGCGCCCGCGTCCCTGTCCAGATACCGATAGGGGCGCGCTTGCAACCCAGCCGCCGCAATCAGCGGTCCGTGGTTCGGCCATGTCTGCGCACTGACCCAGATGGTTGCGCCGGGGTTCACCTTGGCGATCAACTCGCAAATCTGGCGCACCGCCGCCGTGCCGCCCGGCGTGCCCACGGCGGCGACGCGCCCGCTTGGCACAGCGCCGCCCAGAAGCAGGGTTTCCATTTCGGTCAGAAACGCCGCGTCGCCGGCCAGCGACAGGTAGCTCTTGCTGTCCTGCTGTTCCAATATGCGCGCCTCGGCCTGTTTGACCGCGCGCATCACCGGCGTGCGCCCCTCGGCATCGCGGTAAACCCCCACGCCAAGGTCGATCTTGCCCGCGCGCGTATCGGCGGCATAGGCTTGCATGATCCCGATAATGCCATCCAGTTTCGGGGTGGGCAGATTTTCGAACATGGGGTTAGTCCTGTGCAGGCGACCAGTCGCGGGTCAGGGTACGGGTGCGGTCCTCTTGCCGAACCACGGAAAACCCGTGGCGCTGATACTGGATCAGCGCGCGCGGGTGGTCCAGCGTGCAGGTGTTGACGGTCAGCTTTTGCACACCGTCCTGCGCCCAGGCCGTCAGGATCGCGGTGCGCAGCATCCATGATCCGAAGCCACGGCCCACCACACCCGGCACCAACCCGAAATAGCACAGTTCGCAGGTATCGCCCGCGCGCCAGTCCAGCAGGAAGAACCCATGCGGCCAGCCCTTGTCGATCAGCGAATAGAGCGCGACCTTGGGGTCGGCCAGCCAGTCGCCGATCTCGGAATCTTCCGACACATGCAGGTCCGTCCAGGCATAGTCGCGCCCCACGGCGTCGTAGAGCGCGCGGAAATACCAGACCGGCGCGGCCTCCGCCTTCAGCAACGCCCCGGTCATGGCGGCGGGCGGGTGCGGCCAGTCATAGCTTGGCCGCGCGGTCATTTCCAGAAAGCTGACGGTATACGGAACATCCTCCCCGGCGCGGCGCGTGGTCATCCCTGTTCCACCTTCAGATCGGGGAACAGGCCCCATTCCGACCATGACCCGTCATAGAGCGCGTGGTCCCGGTGGCCCAGCATTTCCAGCCCCAGCGACAGCACCGCGGCCGTCACCCCCGACCCGCAGGTGGTGATGACGCGGCGGTCCAGATCGACGCCCGCGCCTTCGAACGCCGCGCGCAGGGCATCGCCGCGCTTCATCGTGCCATCGGCATTCAGCAGCGCGCCAAAGGGCAGGTTCAGCGCGCCGGGCATGTGGCCCGCGCGCAGCCCCTCGCGCGGTTCGGGGTCATCGCCGCGAAAGCGCGCGGGGCCGCGGGCATCCACGATCTGCCAGTCGCGCAGCTTGATCGCGGCGGCGACCTGGCTGACATCCTTGACCAGATGCGGCTGGCGCAGCGCGGTCATATGGCGCTCGCGCAGGACGGGGGGCATGTCCTCGACCGCGCGCCCTTCGGCCTGCCATTTCGGAAAGCCGCCATCCAGCACGGCCACGTCGGTCTTGCCCATCAGCCGGAACAGCCACCAGACGCGCGCCGCCGAAAACAGGCCCATCCCGTCATAGACCACAACCTGGTGCCCGTCGCCCACGCCCATGGCGCGCATCCGGGACATGAATTTTTCCACCGGCGGGGCCATGTGCGGCAGGGCAGAGCGGTGGTCGCTGATCTCGTCAATGTCGAAGAACCGCGCGTCAGGAATATGCGCCGCGTCATATTCCGCTTTCGCGTCGCGCCCGCTGTCGGGCATGTACCAGCTGGCATCCAGCACGCGCAGGTCGGGGTCGGACAGGTGCGCGGCCAGCCAATCGGTAGATACCAGCGTTTTCGGATCGTCCATCTTTGCCCTCGTCTGTCT
>JAAAPG010000254.1 GCA_009908405.1 Alphaproteobacteria bacterium
CATGGAAAGGGTAGCGTGACCAAGGCAACCGGGCCATTCGGCCCCATGCGCCCTTGCAGCCATTCGCCGAAATGGCCGGTCTGGTGCACGACCTGCTTATGCAAGCCCGTCCTCGTCCAGCAAGTGGCGGCCGCGTGCGTCTTCGACTTCGATCACCCAAAGATCGCCGTCGAAGCCGCGTTGGCGGGTGATGGCGGCATCGACATCGGGTTCCGGCCCATCGACCAGCACGTCCCAGACCCGCGCATCCCGTTCGAAATCGTAGCGGCGCAGGTAGGCACGCGCGGTGCCGTCCAGCAGCGCCAGCTTGACCAGCACAGCGCCTGCCGTCGCGTCGCCCTTGGCGGTGACATAGGCCGGGATCGCCGCCAGTTGCAGTCGCCGCAGATAGGCCGCAACCCAGACATGGCTGGCCAGCCGCGCCCCGCTCATGCGTTGCCGTCGCGAAACTCCAGCCCCATTTCGGAATAGCGCTCGGAGTCTTCCATCCAGTTCTCGCGCACCTTCACTTGCAGGAACAGATGCACGGGGCGGCCCAGGAATTCGGCAATCTCGGCCCGCGCGGCGGTGGAGATAGCCTTGATGGTTTCACCCTTGTGGCCCAGCACGATGCCCTTGTGCCCGTCGCGCGCGACATAGATCGTCTGGTCGATCCGGGCAGAGCCATCCTTGCGCTCTTCCCAATTCTCGGATTCGACCGTCAGCTGGTAGGGCAGTTCTTCATGCAGGCGCAGGGTCAGCTTCTCGCGGGTCATTTCCGCCGCGATCATGCGCATGGGCAGATCGGCGATCTGGTCTTCGGGATACAGCCACGGACCTTCGGGCAATTGCCCGGCCAGCCAATGTTTCAGATCCTCGACGCCATGTCCCCGCTCGGCGGAAATCAGGAAGGTCTGCGCGAAGGGATAGGCGTCGTTCAGCTTGGCGGTCAGGGCCAGCAGCGTTTCGGATTTCACGCGGTCGATCTTGTTGATGGCAAGTGCCACGGTCTGTTTGGGCGTGATGCGTTCGCGCAAGGTGTCGAGGATACTTGCCACCCCGTCGGTCAGCCCGCGATGCGCCTCTACCAGCAGGACAACCACATCGGCATCAGCCGCCCCGCCCCACGCGGCCGCGACCATGGCACGATCCAAACGGCGGCGCGGGCGAAACAGGCCGGGCGTGTCGACAAAGACCAGTTGCGCGTCGCCGTCCAGCGCGACGCCGCGAATGCGCGTGCGCGTGGTCTGCACCTTGTGGGTGACAATGCTGACCTTGGCCCCGACCATGCGGTTGGTCAGGGTGGATTTGCCCGCATTGGGTTCGCCGATCAGGGCAATGAAGCCCGCGCGTGTGGTCATCGAGTATGCCCCGTGTGTCTTTAGCTGCCGCGTTTAGCCGGTTTCGCGCGCCCCCGCCAGAGAAGATAAGCACCTTGCATGTGCCCGGTTCGCCCCGGCGACCAAGGGTCAGCACGGCGAATGGTCCTCACACGGCTTTCACGTCCGTGCCAAATTTCTGACGCGATCACACCATACTACGCCGCTATGCGAGTTTTACGGAGTGTTTACCAATGTTCAAAGCGCCCAAGTCAGATTTTGATATCCAGTTTGGGCAACCCGTCGGCCGGAGCGCGGGTCACATGGATGATTATCCCGGCTTTGATTGGTTGCGCATTGTCCTCGCCTCGGGGGTGTTCTGGGTTCACGCCGGCTCTGTCGAGCATTTCAATTTCGCAGGCGATTTTTTTGTCCAGGTATTTTTCGCGCTCAGCGGGTTTCTGATCGGCGGGATCATTCTTCGCATGAAACCAACCGACCTGCCCCGTTTCTTTTACAATCGCACGATACGCATTTGGTTGCCCTTCCTTGCGGCTGTCGCAATCCTGTATCTGACGGCCTATCTCAAAGAAGGGTTTGCCCCGTATTTCTGGCACAGCCTGGCGTTCGACCTGACGTTCACGCATAATTATTTCATAGCAAAAGCACCCGAGGTCATTGCACAGCTACCCATAAACGGCACGGGGTCTCATTTCTGGTCGATTGCCGTTGAAGAACAATTCTATTTGCTGGCGCCAATCCTGATACTCTTCGTGCCCTTGGCGAAATACTGGGCAACATGGGTCTTGATTGCGATTGTCGCGACCGTCTTGGGCACATTTTATGGAAGCGTTTCGGCTGGCGTGCTTGGGGCCATGTTGAACCGACGCTTCGGCAATTGGCATCTGCACCCGTTGGCGATCGCGTTATTCATCTGTGTCGCGATCATGGTGTCCGGCCTCTGGGCACTGGATATCTTCGAATACCGATACATGATTCCGATCTTCGCCATCGTCACCGTCCTGCTCTGTGCAAGACCGGGTCAGCGCACGGCTTTCGGAAAATGGATCGGGGGAATTTCGTTTCCCATGTATCTGAATCATTGGATCGGCTTGTTCGTGGCCGCCGCGATCGCCAGCCGATTGCCGAATCTGGGGGTTCTGACGGCGGATATTTTCGGATTCGCGCTATCCATCGCGGTTGCGGCATTGGCGTATCGGCTTATCGACCGAAACCTGTATACCTACAGATCATCCTGGTATGCGCCCGCCCTGGGCATCACCGCCGTCATGGCGGCCTATACGCTGATGGCGCTTGGGCTGATCTTCGGGCTCTACGCCATCGGGCCGCTCACAGGTCCGGCGTAAGGGGCTGAGCCGCGACGAAGACAACTACTCCGCGACTCCGAGTTGCGCCAGAAGCGTGCTGGCCGCCTGCTGTTCGGCCTGCCTTTTGCTGCCGGCTGTGGCCCGTGCGGCAGCGCCGGTTTCGACATGCACCTCGATGGTGAACTTGGGCGCATGGTCGGGGCCGGACCGGTCGATTTCGGTGTAATCCGGCAGGGCCATCCCACGCGCCTGCGCCCATTCCTGAAGCAGGGTCTTGGCATCGCGTGAATCCGCCTCGACCTGCGCGATGCGGTCGCCCCAAAGCGTCAGGATCAGGTCGCGCACCACGTTGAACCCGGCGTCCAGATAGACGGCGGCGATGACCGCCTCCATCGCGTCGCCCAGGATCGCCATCTTGCGCCGACCGCCCGACAGCATTTCAGAGCGGCCCAGCTTCAGTACCGCGCCCAGCTCGATTTCGCGCGCGATCTCGGCGCAGGTTTCCTTGCGCACAAGCGCATTGTAGCGCGGCGCAAGCTGGCCCTCGCGCGCGGTCTGGTCAGCGGCCAGCAACGCTTCGGACATCACCAGCCCCAGAACCCGGTCGCCCAAGAATTCCAGCCGCTGGTTGTCGGGCCGGGTGGGCGTGGAAATCGACGGATGCGTCAGCGCGCGCAGCAGCAATTCGGGGCGGTCGAACTCATGCCCCAGCCGCGTCATGAAGGCTGCAACTTCGCGCGCGAGTTTCACCGCAACGCCTCGAAGAAGCGATCCCCCCGCCATGTCCATACCATGTAAAGCGAGCGCCCCTCGGCGGAAAACACGACATGCCGTGCACGCCCGATCAGGTGGTCGAAGGGCACGAAGCCGACCCCGCCCACGCTGCGCGGCATCCGGCTGTCCAGCGAATTGTCGCGGTTGTCGCCCATGAAGAAGTACTCGCCTTCGGGCACGGTGAACACCGGGGTGTTGTCGGCCGCCCCCGTGCTGGTAATGTTCAGAACCGGGTAGCTGACGCCGTTCGGCAGGGTTTCGATCTTGCGCGATTTCAGACATTCGCCGCCCTCGCCCACCGGTGCATTCTCACACCGCGGAAATTGCTGGGACGAGCCTTGACGGGCATACTCCTCGGAAAAGTTGCCATCGGGGCTTTGCGGCACGGGGTCACCGTTCAGGATGATCTGACCATCGCGGACCTGCACCGTATCCCCCGGCAAGCCGATCAGCCGCTTGATGTAATCCGCCCCGGTGCCAGGGTGGCGAAACACCACGATATCACCGCGTTCTGGCTGCGACCCGAAAATACGGCCCGAAATCGGGCAGATCGCGAAGGGGCAGGAATAGCGCGAATAGCCATAGGCCATCTTGTTGACGAACAGGAAATCCCCGATCAGCAGGGTTTCCTTCATCGACCCGGACGGGATCCAGAAGGGTTGGAAGAAGAGCGTGCGAAACAGCCCCGCGATCAGCAGCGCATAGATGATGGTCTTGACGTTCTCCCAGAGCCCGTCCTTCTTGCCGTCAATACTTGCCATGCGTCCTGTATCCGCTGCTGAATCCTGATGCGCGCTTCATGCGGGGGGGCGCGCGCGAAGTCAAGCGCGCCAGCCCCCTGGCCCGCGGCGCGGGCCATGGCTGGCGCGAACGTGACCCCATGCCGCGGCGCCGCCGATATCCCGACGCGTCACACCCGCGGGCCAAGCACGCAGAAAGGCGCGTTCCACGGCAACAGCTCATGCCCGGCGTAAGGCAGGTTGCGCGCCATGAGGGCATCCAAGCGCCCCAGCCCCACAAACCTGTCCCGCGAAACCGACCCGCGTTACGCCGCCGCGTCAGACAGACCCGAAATTGCCTGGATCAGGTTATCTTCGGTCACTTCCTCGGAGGTGAATTCTCGCATGACATGCCCGT
>JAAAPG010000018.1 GCA_009908405.1 Alphaproteobacteria bacterium
GGCGAAGGTAATCGAAGGGCTGTAAGCCTTTGGATTGTCAGGAATTTGGAAAACCCCGGTCCGCAAGGGCCGGGGTTTTTCATCTGGACTTGGGATCGTATCCGGGCTTATTCCAACGCCACCAGCGCGTGCCGCTTTTTGCCCGCCGACAGTTTCATCGGGTCGGCCAATGCCGCCGCATCGACCATCTGCCCGGCATCGGTCACCGCGGCATCATTGGCTTTTGCCCCGCCTTCGGCAATCAGGCGTTTCGCTTCCTTGCCCGATGTGACCAGCCCCGCGCGCACGAAGAGTTGCGCCATGGACAGCCCGTCGCCCAGGTCGGCGGCGGTCAGGGTCAGCGTTGGCAGATCATCCCCCGCGCCGCCTTTCTCGAACACTTCGCGGGCGGTTGCTTCGGCGGCGGCGGCGGCGTCTGCCCCGTGGCACAGGGTCGTGACCTCGTTGGCGAGGATGATCTTGGCCGCGTTGATCTCTGACCCTTCCAGCGCGCCCAAGCGGTCGCATTCCGCCACCGGCAATTCGGTGTAAAGCTTCAGGAAGCGGCCCACATCGGCATCGGTCGTGTTGCGCCAGAATTGCCAGAATTCGTAAGGGCTCAGCATATCGCCATTCAGCCAGATCGCGCCACCTTGGGATTTGCCCATCTTGCGCCCGTCCGACGTGGTCAGCAAAGGCGTCGTCAGCCCGAAAATGTCCGCGTCCGCCATGCGCCGCGCAAGGTCGATTCCATTCACGATATTGCCCCATTGGTCCGACCCGCCCATCTGCAACAGGCAGCCGTGGCGGCGGTTGATTTCAACGAAATCATAGGCCTGCAGGACCATGTAGTTGAATTCCAGGAAGGATAGCGATTGCTCGCGGTCCAGCCGGGATTTCACGGATTCAAACGACAGCATCCGGTTGACGGAGAAATGCCGCCCCACATCGCGCAGGAAATCAAGGTAATTCAGACCGTCCAGCCATTCGGCGTTGTTCAGCATGATCGCGCCATCCGGCGCATTGTCATAGCGCAGGTATTTCGCAAAAACCGCCTGCATCCCGTTGATATTGCTGTCGATTGCCGCCGCATCCAGCAGCGGGCGTTCGTCCGACCGGAAACTGGGATCGCCCACCTTGGTGGTGCCGCCGCCCATCAGCGTGATCGGCTTGTGACCGGTTTTCTGCAACCAGCGCAGCAGCATGATATTCAGCAAATGGCCGACATGCAGCGATTTCGCGGTGGCGTCATAGCCGACATAGGCGGGCACCACGCCTTTCAGCAGCGCCTCGTCCAGCCCTTGCAGGTCGGTGCAATCGGCCAGGAAGCCGCGCGCGACCAGGGTGGTCAGAAAATCCGATTTCGGCGTGTAGGTCATTTTTGCTTGTCCCGGACAACAGATTGCGCGTTTGATATACGCATGGCGGTGGATAAGGGAAAGCCCATGTTGAAACAACAGGTCACGCGGGCCTTGGGGCTGATGTCGGGCACGTCGCTGGACGGGGTGGATGCCGCCGTGCTGGACACGGATGGAGAGGTGATCCACGGTTTCGGCCCGACCGCGTTTCGGGCTTACACGCCCGATGAACGCGCAGCACTTTTTGCCGCGCAAGGGCTGTGGCCGGACGCCGCGGGCGTGGAGCCGGTGGCCGAATTGATCGAGACCGCCCATGCCGAAGTGATGGCGCGTTTCCCGGATATCGAGATCGTGGGCTTTCACGGCCAGACGCTGGCGCATGACCCGTCTGGGCGGCGCACGCATCAGGCCGGGTCGGGCGCGGTGCTGGCGATGGTGTCGGGTGTGCCGGTGGTGTGGGATTTCCGCAGCTCTGACATGCAACTGGGCGGGCAGGGCGCGCCCCTGGCCCCGTTCTACCATTTCGCACTGGCCAAGTATCTGAAAACAGAGGCGCCTCTGGCGTTCCTGAACCTGGGCGGCGTCGGGAACCTGACCTGTATCGACCCAAGCCATGCCCGGCCCGAAGACCCCGGCGCGCTTATGGCCTTTGACACCGGCGTTGCGAATGCGCCCATGGATGACCTGTGCCAAGCCCGCCTTGGCCAACCGCGTGACGAAGGCGGCCTGCTTGCGGCCCAAGGCACGTCCGATGATGCTATCGTCGCGGGCTATCTGGCCGAGGGGTATTTTCGGCGGGTTCCCCCCAAATCGCTGGATCGCACGACCGACCTTGTGGCGCGCGTCGCCCATCTGGACACGCCCGACGCGTTGGCCACGCTGGCCGCCTGTGCCGCCGGCGCGGTGGCCGCCGGGTATGAGCATTTGCCGGCCCGCCCCGCGCGCCTGCTGGTCTGCGGTGGCGGGCGGCACAACCCGGACCTGATGCGCCGGATTGCAGCAAACGTTCCGTCAGAAGTGCTGCCGGTCGAGGATGTCGGCCTGAATGGCGACATGCTGGAAGCGCAGGCCTTCGCGCATCTGGCGGTGCGCGTCGCGCGCGGTTTGCCCACATCCTGCCCCGGCACAACCGGGGTTGCCGCGGCTGTGGGGGGCGGGCAGATCAGCCACCCCTGATTTATTTCAAGCCTGAAACTTTATACTTGAAATAATATTCGACCTGCCGCAGCATGATGACAGGGAATCAGCGGTAGGAGGGCATCATGCGGATTGCGTGTCTGGGCGGCGGGCCGGGGGGCCTGTATTTCGCGATCTCGATGAAGCTGCGCAACCCGGCGCATGATATCACCGTCTATGAACGCAACCGCGCCGATGACACGTTCGGCTGGGGTGTGGTGCTGTCGGACGAAACCTTGGACAACCTCGCGGCCAATGACCCGGCCAGTGCCGAAGCGATCCGCGCGCATTTCGCCTATTGGGACGACATCGCGCTGGTCAAATCCGGGGAGCGTATTGTGTCCTCGGGTCATGGGTTTTGCGGCATCGGGCGCAAGCAGATGCTGCTGCTGTTGCAGGACCGCGCGCGCGAGTTGGGCGTCACGCTGGAATTCCAGACCGACATCGCAAGTGCAGAGGAACTGGCCGAAACACACGATCTGGTCGTGGCCTGCGACGGCCTGAATTCGCGCACCCGCACGCAATTCCAGGACCATTTTCAGCCCGATATCGACCTGCGCGAATGCCCCTTCGTGTGGCTGGGCACGCATCAGACCTTTTCCGACGCGTTCACTTTCATATTCGAGCAAACCGAACACGGCTGGGTTTGGGCCCATGCCTACCAGTTCGACGACAGCACCGCGACCTTTATCGTGGAATGCGCGCAGGACACGTATGACGCGTTCGGCTTCGAGCATATGAGCAAGGAAGAGAGCATCGCCACTTGCGAGCGCATTTTCCGCGACCATCTGGGCGGCCACAGCCTGATGAGCAACGCGGGCCATATCCGCGGCTCTGCCTGGATACGTTTTCCCCGCGTTCTGTGCGAACGGTGGAGCAAGGACAATATCGTGCTGCTGGGCGACGCGGCGGCGACGGCGCATTTTTCCATCGGGTCGGGGACCAAGCTGGCGCTGGAATCGGCGATTGCCTTGGCTGAACTGGTGCATACCGAAGCCGATTTGCAATCGGCTTTCGCCAAATACGAATCCGAGCGGCGCTTGCAGGTGCTGCGCCTGCAATCGGCGGCGCGCAATTCGCTGGAATGGTTCGAACAGGTCGAACGCTACCTGCACATGGACCCGGTGCAACTGAACTATTCGCTGCTGACGCGCAGCCAGCGGATCAGCCATGAAAACCTGCGCGCGCGTGACAAGGATTGGCTGGAAAGCGCCGAACGCTGGTTCCAGACCCGCGCGGGCGTGGCCCCGGATGCGCCCTTGCGCGCGCCCATGTTCGCGCCGTTCCAATTGCGCGACATGGTGCTGAAAAACCGCATCGTGGTGTCGCCCATGGCGCAATACAAGGCGTTGGATGGCTGCCCGACCGATTGGCACATGGTCCATTATGGCGCGCGCGCGACCGGTGGGGCGGGGCTGGTCTATACCGAAATGACCTGCATTTCCCCCGAGGGACGGATCACGCCGGGCTGTCCGGGCCTGTATGATCCCGCACATGAAGCGGCGTGGCGGCGGATTGTCGATTTCGTCCATTCTGAGAGCGATGCGAAGATCTGCGCGCAGATCGGGCATTCGGGGCGCAAAGGGTCCACGCAGCTTGGGTGGGACCGGATGGACGCCCCCTTGCCCGATGGCAACTGGCCGGTGATGAGCGCCTCGGCCATTCCATGGGCCAAGGACAACCAGACCCCGCAGGAAATGACCCGCGCCGATATGGACATGGTGCGCGCTCAATTCGTCGCCGCCGCAGAAATGGCCGCGCGCGCGGGCTTTGACATGCTGGAACTGCACGCGGCGCATGGCTACCTGTTGTCCAGCTACCTGTCGCCAGTGTCCAACATCCGCACCGACGATTATGGCGGCAGCCTGGAGAACCGCCTGCGCTACCCGCTGGAAGTGCTGGAAGCCTTGCGCGCGGTCTGGCCCGGTGCCAAGCCGCTGTCCGTGCGCATCTCGGCCACCGACTGGGTGGGCGATGACGGTGTGACCCCGGATGAAGCCGTGGCCATCGCGAAA
>JAAAPG010000146.1 GCA_009908405.1 Alphaproteobacteria bacterium
GGCATCGGTAAAGTTCGGGTTGGTGGTGGTCATGAGCGCGGGGTTCCTGTGGCGCAAAAGAAAGCCCCGGCGCGGAGGATGCGCCGGGGCAGATGGGGCTTACAGCGCGCCGGTGACGTCGTCGAGCGCGGCGGCGGTCACGTCGACGACCCTGTCGACCTCGGCGGGCGTGATGCACAGCGGCGGGGCGAAGCCGATGATCTCGCCCTGCGGCATGGCCCGCGCGATCACGCCACGCTTTGCCATGGCACCCACCACCTGCGGGGTGGTCTTGTCGGCGGCGTCGAAATCGTGCCCCGCATCCGGGTCGCGCTGCAATTCCACGGCGGCCATCAGCCCCTCGCCGCGCACATCGCCGACAAAGCGGTGGCCGCCCAGCCGCTCGCGCAGCGCGTTCTGGAAATACGCCCCCGTGTCGCGCGAATTCTGCACCAGTCCCAGGTCATCCACCAGTTTCAGGTTGGCGACACCTGCCGCCGCGCCAATGGGGTGGGCCGAATAGGTCCAGCCATGCCCGAAGGGCCCGAATTTGTCGGTGCCTTCTTCCAGCACCTTGAACACGTCATCGCTGACAATGCTGCCCGACAGCGGCGCGTAGGCCGATGTCAGCCCCTTGGCGATGGTGATGATATCCGGCGTCAACCCGTAATGGGTAGAGCCCATCATCGTGCCCAGACGGCCAAAGCCGGTGACGACCTCGTCCGCGATCAGCAGGATGTCGTGCTTGCGCAAGATCGGCTGGATCGCCTCCCAATAGCCCGCGGGCGGGGGGACGATGCCGCCGGTGCCCAGGATCGGCTCGCCGATGAACGCACCGATGTTATCCGCGCCCTCGCGCGCGATCAGTGCTTCCAGCTCTGCCGCGCAATGGGCCACGAATTCCGCTTCCGTCATGTCGCGGCGCGGGCGGCGGAAATAGTAGGGCGCTTCGGTATGGACGACCTCTGCCATCGGCAGGCCGAACTTGGCGTGGAACGGCGTCAGCCCGGTCAGCGACCCGGTCACCAGCCCCGACCCGTGATACCCGCGCCAGCGCGATATGATCTTGCGCTTTTCGGGGCGGCCCTTCACGTTCCAGTAGTACCAGACCAGCTTGACGTTGGTTTCATTCGCGTCAGACCCGGACAGCCCGAAATAGACCCGGTTCATATGCGCGGGCGCGCGCTCTGCCACCATGTGCGCCAGCGTGATGGACGCCTCGGTGCCGTGCCCGACATAGGAATGGTAATAGGCCAGCTCATGCGCCTGCTTGGAAATGGCATCGGCAATCTCGGTGCGCCCGTAACCCACGTTCACACAGTACAACCCTGCGAAGGCATCCAGAAAACGATTGCCGTCGCGATCCTCGATATGCACCCCATCTGCGCCGGTCACGATGCGCGTGGCGCTTTCGCCGCGCGCGTGCTGCGCGAAATGGGTCGACGCGTGCAGGAAATGGTCGCGGTCCCATTGGTTCAGCTGGTCATTGGTCAGCATAAAGATGTCCTTTCTTGCCCGTTGCGCGGGCCGGTGTGTTCAGGGGGTGGTCGGGCTTTGCGTCATGGGGGCGGGCCCTCAGGACGGTTTGCGCACCAACCGGTAGCTTCCCTCGGGCAGGTCAAGCGCCGCGGCCAGATCGCGCAGTTGCGACAGCGACAGCGTGACGACCGCTTCGGTCTGCGCGCCCGCGTCGAACTGCGCCACGCTCACCCGGTCATCGGCGGCGCGGATTATGACATCCTCGCGCAGGCTGGGGGCGCCTTCGTCGATCAGGGTGATGATGGTCGCGTCGAAATCATGCTCGATGGTAAACATGTGCAAAGCCTAGCCCAGAGGCGCGCCCATTGAAAGGGGGCATGGCCCTTTCCCTGCCCGCGCAAAGCGGCTATGGGCTGCGCCTGATCTGTCCGCGAAAGTGCTGCTCATGCCCACCATCCGCCTGCTGCCCAAGGCCGAAGCCCGCGCCATCCGTCATGGGTTTCCATGGGTCTTCGCCAACGAGGTCGTGCTGGACCGCCGCACCCGCGCCATTGCGCCCGGCAGTTTCGCGCGGCTGGAGGAAAAGGACGGGCGCCCGCTGGGGCTGGTCACGGTCAACCCCGCGTCCAAGATCATCGGTCGGATGATGGATCGCGACCCGGACGCGCAGATCGACCAGGCCTGGATCGCGGCACGGATTGCCCATGCGCAGGCAATGCGCGCGGCGCTGTATGACCCCCCTTACTACCGTCTTGTCCATGCCGAGGCCGACGGGCTGCCCGGCGTCGTCATCGACCGCTTCGGCGATCTGGCCGTGATTCAACCCAACGCCGCCTGGGCCGAGGCGCAGTTCGACCTGATCGCCGCGGCGCTGGCAGAGGTGACGGGGGTGACGACCATTATCCGCAACGGGTCGGGCCGGGCGCGCAGCCTTGAAGGGTTGCCCGACGTGACAGAACTCGCGCGTGGCGCGGTCGATGGCCCGGTGCCGGTGCCGATGAATGGCGCGACCTACATGGCCGATGTGCTGGGCGGGCAAAAGACGGGTCTGTTCTTCGACCAGCGCCCGAACCAGGCTTTCGCCGCCAGCCTGGCCAAGGGCGGGTCCGTGCTGGATGTGTTCGCGCATGTGGGCGGCTTTTCGTTGGCGGCCTTGGCCGCTGGCGCAACCGAAGCCCTGGCCGTGGACAGCTCCGCCCCCGCGCTGGCGCTGGCCGAAGCGGGCGCCAAGTCCAGCGGCATGGCCGACCGGTTCCAGACCTTGCAGGCCGACGCGTTCGACGCGCTGCAAAAGCTGGCCGCAGAAGGCTGCCGTTTCGACACCGTCATCTGCGACCCGCCCGCGTTTGCCCCGAGCAAATCCGCGCTCGATGCCGGCCTGCGCGCCTATGAGCGCGTGGCGCGCGGGGCTGCGGTGCTTGTCGCGCCGGGCGGCTATCTGGGCCTGTGTTCCTGTTCGCACGCCGCCGACCTTGCCAGCTTTCGCAATGCCAGTGCGCGCGGCATCGGGCGGGCGGGGCGGCGCGGGGCGATCATTCATACCGGCTTTGCCGGGCCGGACCACCCGCAATTGCCGCAACTGGCGGAAAGCGGCTATCTGAAAGCCGTGTTCTTCCGGCTGGATTGATGCGGCTGGTTCTGGATGCCTGCGTGCTGTTCCCGACCATCCTGCGGGAACTCCTGATCGGGGTGGCGGGGCAGGGCGGGTTCACGCCGCTCTGGTCGTCGCGCATTTTGGGCGAGTGGCAACATGCCGCCGCGCGACTGGGGCCAGGGGGGGCGGCGATCGCCTCGGGCGAGATTGCGCTGCTGCGCGCGCGCTGGCCAGAGGCCGAAATCCCCGCTGATCCGGCGCTCGAATCACGGCTGTTCCTGCCGGACCCGGCGGATTGTCACGTTCTGGCGGCGGCGCTGCTGGGCGGGGCAGAGGCCGTCATCACCCTGAACCTGCGCGATTTTCCGACCCGGCAGATGGAAGGGCTGCGCGCGCGGTCGCCCGATGACCTGCTGATGGAACTGTGGCTGGCCGACAGCGCCATGGTTGAAGGCGTGGTGGCAGAAGTACAAGCGCGCTCGGCGGAAATTTCCGGCCAGCCGCGCCCGCTGCGGCCCTTGCTGAAACGCGCCAAGCTGCCACGGTTGGGCAAGGCGCTGGACGGGTAGGGCCGCCGCTGCCTAATACCCCAGCGCCTTGCGCAGCATGTTCAGCGCCATGACCATGATGAACACGGCAAACACCCGTTTCAGCGGTTTCGGGTCCAGCGCATGGGCCAGCTTGGCGCCCATGGGCGCGGTTATCAGTGTCATCGTCACCACAAGCGCGAAGGCGGGCAGGTTGACCGCGCCGAGGGTGAAAGGCGGGGCATCGGCAATCGGGACCAGCAGAAAGGCCAGCACAGAGGGCGCGGCAATGATGATCCCGAACCCCGCCGCCGTGGCGACAGCGCGGTGAATGGCAACGCCATGCAAGGTCATCAGCGGCACGCCGAAGGACCCGCCCCCAATACCCATCAGCACCGACAGAAACCCGATGGCCGGCGCCAGAACCGCCTTTTTCAACCCCGCAGGCATGGTCGCGCCCACTTGCCAGCTATTGCGGCCAAAGCCGAAATACAGGCCGATGACCACGCCCAGCCCCCCGAAAATGCCCTGCAACACGACCGAGCGCAGGCCAGAGGCCACCAGCACCCCCAGCACCGCGCCCGCGCCGATCCAGAGCGCCCAGCCGCGCAGGATGGCCCAATCCACCGCGCCCTTGCGGTTATGGCTTTGCACCGACCGCGCCGAGGTCACGATGATCGTGGCCAGCGATGTCGCAAGGCAGACCTGCATCAATTGCGCGCTGCCATAGCCAAGGGCCGAGAACAGGTAGAAAAACGCGGGCACCAGCACGATGCCGCCGCCCACGCCCAATAGCCCCGCGACCAGACCGGCGAAACCGCCGATGACCAGCAAAAGCCCGGTCATCTGCGCCAACAGCCACGGGTCGGCGATCACGCCGCCGCCTCGGCCGCTTTCGCCTGAATGCGCGCGACCATGGCGCGCACCCCGT
>JAAAPG010000232.1 GCA_009908405.1 Alphaproteobacteria bacterium
CTCACGCTCTTCTGCCGCGGACTGCGCCGCCGCTTCCGACGACCACAACGTGCCCGCCGCGCCCGCGACAAGGGCGGCCGTGAACCCGCCGGTCGAGGCAAGCTTCAGGAAATTGCGCCGTTCGGCGCTTTCCAGTTCCATCCGTGTCTTCTTGTCCGTCATGACCTGTCTCCTCCCTAGATTTTGGTCAGTTTTTCTTGCGCTCGCGCGCTTCGCGCCCAAGGCTGCCAGCCGCGAAGCAAAGCACCGCGATGCCCAGCAAGATGGCTTCCATGCGGACATTCAGGATCGGGCTGCGCGTGCTGGCAGCAAAAACCACATGTCCGAAATACCCGGAAAACAGCGCCAAGGACGCGAGCAACGCCAGATTCTCCCACCGCAACATGACGCCTCTCCCCATGCGATCCATGTAAACATTTGGCCTTTTGTAAACGCTTACATAACCGCAAACGCGAGTCAAATCATTTCTATATAGTTTATATAAAATCTTTGAACGGCGCCGCCTGCCGTGCTATGTAAATTTTACATTAAGTGACGAAAACATGGCGAAACGTTCCAAACCCACGCTGATCGATATTGCCGCTGCCTGCGATACCTCTATCGCGACAGTGTCGCGCGCCCTGTCGAAGCCGGGTTTGGTACAGGCCGAAACCGTGCAGCGTGTGCGCGCCGTGGCAGCCAGCATGGGATATGTCCCCAACCGCCGGGCGCGTGCGCTGGTGTCGGGGCGCTCGAACACCGTGGGCGTGGCGGTGCCGACGCTTGCCAGCCCGGTCTTTTCCGCGGCGTTGCAGGAAATGCAGAAAACGCTGTCGGCCAATGGCTACCAGTTGCTGATCGCCTCGCACGAGTATGACCCGGCGGCAGAAGCGACAGCATTGGCGCAGCTCATCTCGCACGGGGTGGATGCGCTGGTCGTGATCGGCGCTGCACGACCGCAATCGACTTGGGCGCTGATCGACAGCGCAGAGGTCCCGCTGGTCCAACTGTGGGAAGGGCGCGACGGGTTCGATCAGGTCTTGGTCGACAACCATGGCGCGGGAATACTGGCCGCGCAGCACTTGCTGGACCTTGGGCATACACGACTGGCCGTCGTCTGCGGCGATCTGGGCATAAACGACCGCCAGGCGGCGCGCGTCGCGGGGATACGCGCCGCCATGGAGGCAGCGGGACTTGTCTTGCACGACAACCTGATTTCGGAACAAGCCCCCAATATCGTGGCCGGACGCAGCGGGTGCGCGGCCCTTCTGGAACAGGTACCGCGCCCCAGTGCCATTATCGGCGCGATGGATATGCTGGCGATGGGTGCAATTCTGGAAGCGCAAGCGCGCGGCATTGCCGTGCCCGACGCCATGTCCTTTGTCGGGATCGACAATATCGACGTCAGCGCGCATTTGTCGCCGGCACTGACAACGGTGGATATACCCGCCACCCGCATCGGTTCCGAGGCCGCCGCAATGGTCTTGCGACGGCTTCTTGACGGCACTCGGCACTGTGAAAACCTGCGCTTGCCCATCAGGATGGTTGCGCGGCAATCAGCGGCACCCTACCCCATGCGTTCCGACGCGTAAGACCCTGGAGAGGCCGGGAACACAACCGTCTTGTTGCCGTTCAGGAACACCCGGCGGTGAATATGCGCATGGATCGCGCGGGCCAGGACCTGGCTTTCCACGTCGCGCCCCAGGCTGACATAATCGCTGGGCGACTGGGCATGTGTCACGCGCGCGATGTCCTGTTCGATGATCGGGCCTTCGTCCAGATCGGCGGTCACGTAATGCGAGGTCGCGCCGATCAGCTTCACCCCGCGTTGATACGCTTGCTTGTAAGGGTTGGCCCCCTTGAAGCTGGGCAAAAAGCTGTGGTGAATGTTGATGATCCGCCCCGACATTTTTCGGCACATCTCGTCCGACAGAACCTGCATGTAGCGCGCCAGCACGATCAGCTCCGCGCCGGTCTGCTCGGCCACCTCCATGATGCGGGCCTCGGCCTGCGGCTTGTTGGCCGAGGTCACGGGGATGCAATGGAAGGGGATGTCGTGGTTCACGACGACCTTCTGGTAATCCATGTGGTTCGAGATGACCGCCACGATGTCGATGGGCAGCGCGCCGATGCGCCAGCGATAGAGCAAATCATTCAGGCAATGCCCGAAGCGCGACACCATGATGATGACCTTCATACGCTCCGCTTCGTCATGGAAGGCAAATTCCATCCCGAAGCGCGCCCCGATCTTGGCAAAGGCGGATTGCAGGCCGTCAAGCGTGGCGTCCTCCTCGCTGGCGAAGCTGACCCGCATGAAAAAGCGGCCGGTTTCCATGTCGTCGAATTGCGAGCTGTCGGTGATGTTGCACCCATGCTGTGCCAGAAAGGCGGCTATGGCGGCAACGATCCCGCGCGTGCTTGCGCAGGTGACGGTCAGGGCAAAGCTGTGCATCGGAAGTCCTTTGATATGCCCGATGGGGGCGGCGGTTCGCGCCTAGATATCAAGCGTGTGGTCTTTTTCCCAGCGGCTGAAATGCGACACGAAGGAATTCCACTCCTTGTGCTTCAATTTCAGGTAGGAGCGCGAAAATTCATCCCCCATCGCGCCCATCAACGCGCTGTCATCCTCATAGGCGCGCAACGCGTCGAGCATGTTCAGCGGCAGTTTGGGCGCGTCGGTAACCTTGTGCCCTTCGGCATACATGTCGATATCGCGGCGCGGGCCGGGATCGGCTTGTGACCGGATACCGCTCAGCCCCGCCGCGACAATCACCGCCTGCAACAGATAGGGGTTTGCGGCCCCATCGGGCAGGCGCAATTCGAACCGCCCCGGTCCCGGCACGCGCACCATGTGGGTGCGGTTGTTGCCGGTCCACGTGACCGAATTGGGGGCCCATGTTGCCCCGGACATGGTGCGCGGCGCATTGATCCGCTTGTAGCTGTTCACCGTGGGATTGGTGATCGCGGCCAAGGCGCTCGCGTGTTGCATGATCCCGCCGAGGAAATGCTTGCCGCGCTCGGACAGCCCAAGCTCACCCGTCTGACCGGCACCGTCCCCGGCAAACACATTGACCTTGGCGTCCTTGCCCGGCGCATCCCAGACGGAAATATGCACATGACAGCCATTGCCGGTCAGCCCTTCGATCGGCTTGGGCATGAAGGTCGCGCGCAGCGCGTGTTTCTCGGCCACCGACTTGACCATGAACTTGAAGAAACTGTGCTTGTCGGCGGTTTTCAGGATGTCGTCGAAGTCCCAGTTCATCTCGAACTGGCCGTTGGCGTCTTCGTGGTCGTTCTGATACGGGCCCCAGCCCATATCCAGCATGTAGTCGCAGACCTCGCGCACCACGTCATAGCGGCGCATCACGGCCTGCTGGTCGTAGCAGGGTTTCTCTGCGGTATCGAACGGGTCGGAAATGGCGTCGCCTTCGGGGGTCAGCAGGAAATACTCGGCCTCGACCCCGGTTTTGACATGCAGGCCTTCGTCGGCGGCTTCGGCAATCAGGCGGCGCAGCACGTTGCGCGGGGCCTGCGCCACGTCCTGCCCTTCCATCACGCAATTGCCCGCGACCCAGGCGACCTCTGGCTTCCACGGCAGTTGAATGACCGACGCCGGGTCCGGCACCGCCAGCATGTCGGGGTCGGCGGGTGTCATGTCCAGCCACGTGGCAAAGCCCGCGAAGCCCGCGCCATCGGCCTGCATATCGGCAATGGCCTGCGCGGGCACCAGCTTGGCGCGCTGCCCGCCGAACAGGTCGGTGAAGGAAATCATGAAATATTTCACACCGCGGTCGGCTGCGAATTGGGCTAGGTCGAGTGTCATGCGTCTGTCCCCTGTTGCTCTTGTTCTTCAACGAAAAACGCGGGCCGACATCTGCCAGCCCGCGCCCTGTTTCAGTAGCCGCCGCCGGGTTTGCCCGGATACCAATCCGTCCCGGCCAGCGGAATTTGCGCCATGGCCGCGGCCTCCATGGTCAGGGCGCACAGATCCTCTGGTTCCAGGTTGTGCAGATGGTTGTGGCCACAGGCCCGCGCGATGGTCTGGGCTTCCAGCGTCATCACCTTCAGGTAATTGCGCAGGCGGCGCCCCGCGTCCACCGGGTCCAGCCGCGCGGCCAATTCAGGGTCTTGCGTGGTAATGCCCGCCGGGTCGCGGCCCTCGTGCCAGTCATCATAGGCGCCCGCCGTGGTGCCAAGCGCGTTATATTCATCCTCGTATTTCGGGTCATTGTCGCCCAGTGCCACCATGGCCGCCGTCCCGATGCTGACCGCATCCGCTCCCAGCGCCAGTGCCTTGGCCACATCGGCACCGGTGCGAATACCGCCAGAGACGACAAGCTGCACGTCACGGTGCACGCCCAGATCCTGCAACGCGCGCACGGCGGGCCGAATGCAAGCCAGCGTCGGCAGGCCCACATTCTCGATGAACACATCCTGCGTCGCCGCCGTGCCGCCCTGCATGCCGTCCAGCACCACCACATCGGCCCCGGCCTTGACCGCAAGCGCCACGTCGTA
>JAAAPG010000187.1 GCA_009908405.1 Alphaproteobacteria bacterium
ATCAACGATGTCTCAGACCGCAGGAACCCTTCCTTGTCCGCGTCCAGAATGGCGACCAGCCCGCATTCGGGAATGTCCAGCCCCTCGCGCAGCAGGTTGATGCCGATCAGCACGTCGAACGCGCCCAAGCGCAGGTCGCGCAAGATCTCGATCCGCTCGATCGTGTCAATGTCCGAATGCATGTAACGCACACGAATGCCCTGTTCGTGCAGGTATTCGGTCAGGTCCTCGGCCATGCGCTTTGTCAGCACGGTGCAGAGCACCCGCATGTCATTGGCCGCGACCTTGCGGATTTCGTCCAGCAGGTCGTCCACCTGCGTGGCGACGGGGCGGATTTCGACTTCCGGATCCAGCAGCCCGGTCGGGCGGATGACCTGCTCGGTGAACACGCCGCCGGCCTGATCCAGCTCCCACGCGGCGGGGGTGGCCGACACGAACACCGATTGCGGGCGCATGGCGTCCCATTCCTCGAATTTCAGCGGGCGGTTATCCATGCAGCTTGGCAGGCGGAACCCGTGTTCGGCCAGCGTGAACTTGCGTCGGTAGTCGCCCTTGTACATCCCGCCGATCTGCGGGACCGACACGTGCGATTCGTCGGCGAAGACGATGGCATTGTCGGGGATGAACTCGAACAGTGTGGGCGGTGGTTCGCCCGGCGCGCGGCCCGTCAGGTAGCGCGAGTAGTTCTCGATCCCGTTGCACACGCCGGTCGCTTCAAGCATTTCCAGGTCGAACTTGGTGCGCTGTTCCAGCCGCTGCGCTTCCAGAAGCTTGCCTTCGGCGACGAACTGGTCCAGCCGCTGTTGAAGCTCGTTTTTGATCCCTTTTGTCGCCTGCTGCATCGTCGGGCGCGGGGTCACGTAGTGGCTGTTGGCATAGATGCGAATTTGTTCGAAACTGTCGGTCTTGGCCCCGGTCAGCGGGTCAAACTCGATGATCGCCTCCAGATCCTCACCGAAGAAGGACAGCCGCCAGGCGCGGTCCTCCAAATGCGCAGGCCAGACCTCGATCACGTCACCGCGCACACGGAAGCTGCCGCGCTGGAAGGCGGCATCGTTGCGGCGATAGGCTTGCGCCACCAGTTCCGCCATGACCTTGCGGGGATCGTAGACCTCTCCCACTTTCATGTCCTGCGTCATGGCCGAATAGGTTTCGACCGACCCGATGCCGTAGATGCACGACACCGAGGCCACGATAATCACGTCATCGCGTTCCAGAAGCGCGCGGGTGGCCGAGTGGCGCATGCGGTCGATCTGCTCGTTGATCTGGGATTCCTTTTCGATAAAGGTATCCGAACGCGGGACGTAGGCTTCGGGTTGGTAATAGTCGTAGTAGCTGACGAAATATTCGACCGCGTTGTCGGGGAAAAACCCCTTGAATTCGCCGTATAGCTGCGCCGCCAGCGTCTTGTTGGGGGCAAGGATGATCGCGGGGCGCTGCGTTTCCTCTATGATCTTGGCCATGGTGTAGGTCTTGCCGGTGCCTGTGGCGCCCAGCAGGACCTGGTCGCGTTCATTATCGCAAATACCTAGTGAAAGTTCCGCGATCGCGGTCGGCTGGTCGCCCGCGGGCTGGAACGGGCTGGCCATGCGAAATTGCTTTCCCCCTTCCAGCTTGGGGCGGGTCAACACATCGGGGCGCTCTGTCAATTGGTTGGCGTTGTTATGCGGCATCGGCGGTCATCCTTCGTCTGCCTTACAGGTGGGGGCGCAGAGCAGGTGGTCAACCCGGTTCTTGCATGGCAGGCCGGGGCGCGCTAGCCATATCGCAAAAGAGGCCCTCATGTCCGACATCCTGACCCGCACCAAGCAGATATTGGCCGAATTGGTCGCGTTTCCGTCCATCTCTGCCGATGGCAACCGCGCTGTGACGGAACATATCGCCGGCTTGCTGGCCGATTCGGGCGCGCGGGTGTGGACGGAACCCGACGCGACCGGCGCCAAGCTGAACCTGTTCGCAACTATCGGGCCAGAAGGGCCGGGCGGGGTGGTGCTGTCGGGCCATACCGATGTTGTCCCGGTCGAGGGCCAGCCCTGGGCCACCGATCCGTTTGCCATGGTCGAGCGTGACGGACGGCTGTACGGGCGCGGCACCTGCGACATGAAAGGCTTCGTCGCGGCGTGCATCGCCATGGCCCCGGCTTTCGCCGCGCGCGACCTGAAAGTGCCGGTGCATTTCGCCTTCACGTATGACGAGGAAATCGGCTGCCTTGGCGCGCAGGCGCTGACCGCCACGCTGGCCGCGCGCGGCATCAGGCCCGCCGCCGCGATCATTGGCGAACCGTCGATGATGCAGCCGGTCGATGGGCACAAGGGCTGCTTCGAATACACGACCCGCTTCACCGGGCTGGAAGGCCACGGGTCCAGCCCCGACCTTGGAGTGAATGCGGTCGAATACGCCGCAGGCATGGTTGCCCGCTTGAGCGACCTGCGCGCCGCGTTGAAGGACCGCGCGCCTGCAAACAGCGCTTTCACGCCACCGCACAGCACCATCAATATCGGCCTGTTGAGCGGCGGCATGGCGCATAACGTCATTCCCGGCACCGCCCGGCTGGAATGGGAAATGCGGCCCGTGACGCGCGCGGATGCCGATTTCGTGAAATCCGAACTCGCCGCATGGCGGTCCGAGGCGCTGGCGCAGATGCAGACTGTCCACCCCGACGCCGCGATAGAAACCGAAACCATCGCGGAGGTGGTCGGTCTGACACCGGACCCCGACAGCGCCGCGACACGGCTGGCGATGGACCTGACCGGGGCCAACCGCGCCGGGCTTGTTCCCTTCGGCACCGAAGCCGGGCTGTTCCAGCAGATCGGCATCCCGTCGGTCATCTGTGGGCCGGGCGATATTACGCAGGCCCACAAACCGGACGAATTCCTGTCGCTGGGGCAACTTAACGCCTGTCTGGCGCTTCTGGACAAGCTGGCGACACGGCTGGAGCGTGGCGCGCCTTAAAGCGTGTCCTGCTGCATGTGAGCAGCCATCGCTGCGCCAACCCGGCGCGAAATATCGACGAAGACCGCATCAAACGCTTGGAACATGGCACGGTTGAACGCGTCACCTTCGGGGCTGGCGGCGTACTGCACGTAGGTTTGCATCTCCTCCGTGCCGAGCGGCTGATAAGCCAGCAGGAAATAGGATTCGGCCCAGTCCGTCACATCGTCCCGAATGGCCTCTTCCTGCGCCCAGACCAGCGTCAACAGGTCGGCCCCGGCCATGCCCGCCATCCATCCGGCCTCTACCATGCCGGTGTAATAGGCCAGCGACGTGTTCAGACCCAGCGAGACATTCAACTCGATCAGGTCATTGACCGCGATCCGTTCGCGCACGCGGGCAAGGGCATCGGCCGACGGGCTGCCCGCGGGCGCGGCGCGCGCCGTAGTCAATGCTTGGCGGGCGCTATCGTCGATTTCTTCGGACAGCAAGGCGCGCCGCGCACTGACTTCCAGTTGCAGCACGCGGCGTCCCAGGGCGCTCTGCGCGAAGCGAAGCGCGTCGGCACGAACCTCCGGTGTCAAGGCCGCATCCAGGGCGCTGAGGAAATCGTCATGCATCCTTTCGGCATCGTAAATGCGGTTGAGTGCGCTTTCCCATCCTGTGCGTCCCGCCGAGCCGGGCTGCACGGCGGGATCGTTCAGCGCGGCCTCGCGCCCTTCCTCTGCCATGATGTCGAACAGCTCAGGCAGAAGATACGCATCCGACAAGCTATCAGCGCGCAGGGTTTGCGGGGGCAAGACAAACATCGCCGCCATGACCCCCCAAAACGCAACAGTGACAATTCTAAGCATGTGAACTCCGCGCTGGTATCCGATTGGCGTAACGATAGTCTGAATGATGCGTGCAACCAAAACACTTTCCTGCGTCGAGGGCTTCGGCCAGCGGGGATTTTCCTCTTGCGAAACTGGGATTGACGCATTAAGCCGCACCCGACCGCGGAGAGGTGCCGGAGTGGTCGAACGGGGCGGTCTCGAAAACCGTTGACCCTTTACGGGGTCCCAGGGTTCGAATCCCTGTCTCTCCGCCAATCACCATTGATTTCATTAATAAAAATGTGCCTCTGGTGAATTTACCCCACATAAAGCCCCACATTAGAAAAACGCTTGGGGGCAGTTCTAGTTCTGATACCCTCTTGGGCGTTCCTGTCGCTAGAAGTGTTGCGCAGTCGGGAATTACCCTTGTTCCAATAGCCCTGAAAGAACCTATCAAGCGGGCAAGTTTTACCTTTTGAAATGCCCGCGCAGGAAAATGGCCATCGCCACCGGTTTCAGCTTCATGCGCGCAGACCTTTGACCACCCCCTTGGCTACATGCCGCCCAGCGCCTTGGCAGTTTCGCGGGCCTCTCTGACAAGTTGGGCCATCATGCCGCGCAAGTCGTCGCTTGCGCGCGTCCGGTTGCCATGACGCCACCGGCCATTTGCAGGGCCAGAGGGTGCACCACCGCGCGCGCCGTGCATCCGGCAAACCTTCCAGCCCTTCACGGCGGGGGCATT
>JAAAPG010000228.1 GCA_009908405.1 Alphaproteobacteria bacterium
GGATGCGCAGATCGGCCAGCCCGTCAATGACCGGGCCAATGTCTGCGCCAGTCAAAGCCTCGTATCGCAAGCTCATTCGGAAACCTGCGCGATCCAGTCTTGCAAGTTGTAATAGGTCGTAACGCGGCTGATCTTGCCGTCCCGCAGCGCAAAGAACGACCCGGCGGGCAGGACGTAGCGCTGCCCGTGCGCCTCTGGCAGGCCGGGGTCGGTTTGCAGGTATTCGCCATGCACCAAGAATTCCGCCGCCGCACGCGTGCCGTCCTCGGACGCGAAGATCACCATGTCGCGCAGCTCTTCGCGGTAGCTGACACCCATATGGCTGCAAAACTCGGCGAATGCTGCGCGGCCGTGCCGGACCTCGCCCTGGTTGACATGGTGTTCGACATCGTCGGTCACCAGTGCCAGCATGGTGTCGGTGTCCCCCGCGTTGAAGGCGGTGAAATACTGGTCGATAAGCGCGCGGCTCATGGTGCTACCCTTCGGTCGGGGGCCCGAACCGGGCCAACAGGCGTTGCTTGATCTGGTCACGGGCCTGCCGGTAGGCCGCAAGCTTCGCGTCACGCGATTCGCCCAGCCCCGACGGGTCCATGATCGGCCAGTAATCTACGTCGATATGGGCAAAGCGCGTGAGCTCCAGCGCCTGTCTTTGGCTTGCGGGCGACAGGGCGATAATCAGGTCGAAGCCGCCAAGGTCATCGCCCCAATCCATCATCTCCTCGAAGGAGCGCGAGCGGTGGCGCGCCAGTTCGACCCCGTCCTCCAGGCTGACGGCGATGGAAAAGCCGTCAATCTCGCGGTCCGACCGCACCCCCGCCGATTGCACATAGGCGCGCTGCCCATAGAGCTTTTTCATGAACCCCTCGGCCATGGGCGAGCGCACGGAATTATGATCGCAGCAGAACAGCACGGAAGAGGGGAAATCCGTGCCCATTCAACCCCCGAAATGCAACACGCAAACAAGGGTGAACAGGCGGCGGGCCGTGTCCTTGTCCAGCTCGGCCTTGCCCTCCAGCCGCTCTTGCAAGATGCGCGCGCCCTCGTTGTGAATGCCGCGGCGGGCCATGTCGATGGCCTCTATCTGGCTGGGCGGCATGGTCTTGACGGCCTCGAAATAGCTGCCGCAGATCTGGTAGTAATCCTTTACCACTTGCCGGAACGGCCCAAGCGACAGGTGCATCTCGCTGACCAGATCGCCCGCATCATCGCGCAGGTCTATGACCAGCCGCCGCTCGCGGATGGCCAGCGTCATCTGGAACGGCCCCGGCGGCGCGTCCTGCCCATCGCGCGCCAAAAGCGCGAAGCTGTTGTCCTCCAGCAGGTCGAACACGGCGACCTTGCGCTCCTGTTCCACATCTGGCGTGGGCGTGGGCAGGCCCGTGTCGTCGATCTCGATCTTGCTGATACGGCTCATGGTCACTCTGGAAAAACGGTCTTCAGAGCGAGTGTTGCCCGACCGGCCGCGCCAGCGCAAGAGCGATTACGCGTCCAGGTTTTCGACGCTCAGCGCGTTGCGCTGGATGAACTCGCGCCGGGGTTCGACCACATCCCCCATCAGCTTGGTGAAAAGGTCATCCGCTTCGGCCAGGTCATCGACCTTGACCTGCAACAACGTGCGCGCCTCCGGGTCCAGCGTGGTTTCCCAAAGCTGGTCGGGGTTCATTTCGCCCAAGCCCTTGTAGCGTTGCAGCGTCAGGCCTTTTTCGCCTTCGGTCAGGATCGCATCCAGCAGGTCGACGGGGCCGTAAATGGTCTGCTTGCGGTCGCGGCGGACCAGGTCGGCGGGCTGGCTGTAGATGTCTTGCAGGCTTTGGGTATGCGTCGCCAAGCGCCGCGCCTCGCCCGAGCGCAGGACCTGCCCGTCCAGCCGCCGTACCTCTTCCACGCCGCGCAGCACGCGGGACAGCCGCAAGCCGCCATCCTGCGTGGGCCGCCCTTCCCAGCCGCGCTCATACTCGGCGGCGATCAGGTCCAGACGCGCAGCGACGGAATCCGCCAGCGCCTGGGGTTGCGCGGCCAGCGCTTCGGGCAAGAGCGCGCCCGCGATCGTGGCCTGTTCCAGAATATGCTGCGGGTAATGCGTCGGGAAGGCTTCGAGCGACCGGCGCACGGCGCGCGCTTCGGTCACGATGCGCGCCAGGTCCTGCCCGACGATCTCTTCGCCATTCGCCAACCGCAACACGGCCCCTTCGACACCCATGTCGATCAGGTAATTTTCCAAGGACGGTTTGTCCTTCAAATACACCTCGGACTTGCCGCGCGCCACCTTGTAGAGCGGCGGCTCGGCGATGTACAGGTGCCCCGCCTCGATCAGTTCCGGCATCTGACGGAAGAAGAAGGTCAACAACAGCGTGCGGATATGCGCGCCATCGACATCGGCGTCGGTCATGATGACGATCTTGTGGTAGCGCAGTTTCGACATGTCGAATTCGTCGCGCCCGATGCCGGTGCCCAGCGCGGTAATCAGCGTGCCGATTTCCTGGCTTCCCAGCATCCGGTCAAAGCGCGCGCGCTCCACGTTCAGGATTTTGCCGCGCAGGGGCAACACGGCCTGGTTTTGCCGCGACCGGCCCTGCTTGGCCGACCCGCCAGCCGAGTCCCCCTCGACCAGGAACAACTCGGATTTCACCGGGTCGCGTTCCTGGCAATCGGCCAGCTTGCCGGGCAGGCTGGCCACGTCCATCGCGGTCTTGCGCCGGGTCAGCTCGCGCGCCTTGCGCGCCGCTTCGCGGGCCAAGGCCGCCTCGACAATCTTGCCGACAATGCCCTTGGCGTAATTCGGGTTCTCCTCGAACCACTCCGCCAATTTCTCGTTCAGCAGGCTTTCCACCGCCGGGCGCACTTCGGAACTGACCAGCTTGTCCTTGGTCTGGCTGGAAAATTTCGGATCGGGCACCTTCACGGACAAGACGCAGGTCAGTCCTTCGCGCGCGTCGTCACCCGTAAAGCTGACCTTTTCCTTCTTGGCGATCCCGCTCGATTGCGCGTAAGCGTTGATCGTGCGGGTCAGCGCGCCGCGAAACCCGGCCATATGCGTGCCGCCATCGCGCTGCGGGATGTTGTTGGTAAAGGGCAGCACGGTTTCGTGGTAGCTGTCATTCCACCACATGGCGATTTCCACGCCGATCCCGTCGCGCTCGCCCATGATATGGATCGGCTCTGGCATGACCGCAGTTTTGGACCGGTCCAGATGTCGGACGAATTCGCGCACGCCGCCCTCGTAGAACAATTCGGTTTTCAAAGGCTCGGCGGGGCGGTGGTCTTCCAGTATGATCCGCACGCCGGAATTGAGGAACGCCAATTCCCGCAGCCGGTTTTCAAGCGTCTTGAAACTGTAATCCAGGTTCGAAAACGTGTCGGTCGACGCCAGGAACCGCACTTCGGTCCCGGTCTTGCCGCCGCTATCGCCCACCACGTCCAGATGGCGCACCGTGTCGCCGCGCTCGAAGCGGCAGACATGCTCCTTGCCCGCGCGCCAGATGCGCAGCTCCAGCCAGTCCGACAGCGCGTTCACCACCGACACGCCCACACCGTGCAAGCCGCCCGACACCTTGTAGCTGTTCTGGTCGAACTTGCCGCCCGCATGAAGCTGGGTCATGATGACTTCTGCCGCCGACACCCCTTCTTCGGCGTGAATATCGGTCGGCACACCGCGCCCGTTATCCATGACCGACACCGAGCTGTCGGCGTGAATGACCACCCGCACGAAATCGGCATGTCCGGCGAGGACCTCGTCAATGCCGTTATCGACGACCTCGTACACCATGTGGTGCAGGCCGGACCCGTCATCGGTGTCGCCGATATACATGCCGGGGCGTTTGCGAACCGCGTCCAACCCTTTCAAAACCTTGATGGAATCGGCACCGTATTCGTCGAGTTTCTGGGCTTCGGCAGACATGCACATTCATCCTTGGTTGACTGCCCCACTTATAGGCAGATCGCGCGGGAATGTCACGTGCATGACACAAGATTTAGCGGTTTATCCCCGGCTTTTACCCAATCACCCTTGCGCGACCGACCACGGGGGATGAATGCGGCCGCGCAGCTTCCAGGGCACGCGAGCGCCTTCAACCGCCTTGGGCAATTCCGATCAGCGCATAGGTCAGTTGCGCGGCGGTGAAATCCCAGACATCGGCGCCATCTATGGGCGCCAGTTCCACCACGTCCAGCCCCACGCAGCGCCGCCCGCGCAAGGCCGAGCGCACCAGCGCCAGCGACTGGTAATAGGCCAGCCCGCCGGGCACGGGCGTGCCTGTCGCGGGCATGAGTTGCGCGTCCAGCCCATCCAGATCGAAGGTGACATAGACATCTTCGGGGAAATCCTCGGGCAAGGTAACGTCAAGGACGTTGCCCGTGACCAGCTCTTCCGCGTCGATATGGATGACGTCCAGTTCGTCACGCAGCGCGGCTTCTTCCGCGCACAATGCGCGCACGCCGTATTGCGCGCAAGGGCAGCCCTCTTCCTCGACGAGAAGCTGCATG
>JAAAPG010000176.1 GCA_009908405.1 Alphaproteobacteria bacterium
GGGAGAGCAGCGGGCCTTCGATGACGCGATCGCCTTGGCGGAAGACGACCAGCCCGAAGCGGCAGCCGCGGCTCTGGCGCGGTTCATCGAAACCTATCCGGGGTCGCCCTTGGGGGCAGAGGCCAGCTTCACGCTGGCAAGGCTCAACCGCGAACTGGGCCGCGAACCCGACGCCGCGCGCGCCTACCTGAACCTGTACATGGCCGCGCCCGACGGGCCGGACGCGCCACGCGCGCTGCTCGCACTTGGCGAAAGCCTGGGGCGGCTGGACCAGGTGGCCGAGGCTTGCGCCATGTTCGACGAATTGCGCGCCCGCTTTGCCGACAGCGACGAAGCCGCGCAAGCGCAGGACGCCCGCGCCCGGCTTGCCTGCCCTTGAGCGACCCGTCCGACCGGTTCGACCGCGCCATCTCGGCGCTTTTGCCCGATCCGCCGCGCGCCTTGGGGCTGGCCGTGTCGGGCGGCGGCGATTCCATGGCCTTGTTGCACCTGGCCAGCCTGTGGGCGGCGCGGACCGGGTGCCGTTTGCATGTCGCCACCGTGGACCACGGCTTACGCCCCGAGGCCAGGGAAGAATGCGCCCTTGTCGCCGCGCAGGCCGCGCGTCTTGGCGCGTCGCATGACATCTATCCATGGGCATGGGACGGACGCGGCAACCTGCAAGACCGCGCGCGGCATGCCCGCCAAGACCTGCTGCGCGGCTGGGCGCAAGCGCGCGGACTTGCCCATATTGCGCTGGGGCACACCCGCGACGATCAGGCAGAAACGCTGCTGATGCGGCTGAAACGCGGCTCTGGCGTGGACGGGCTGGCGGGCATGGCCCCGGCCCGTCGTGACGGCGCCGTGACATGGCTGCGCCCGCTATTGGACATCCGCCGCGATGCGTTACGGCACCATCTGCAAAGCATCGGCTGGGACTGGGCCGAGGATGCCAGCAATTTCGACCCCGCCTTTGACCGCGTGCGCACCCGGCAAGCCATCGACGCGCTGGGGCTGGATGTGGACCGGCTGGCCGACACCGCCGCGCACATGGCCGCCGCGCGGCGGGTCCTGGACCATGCCGCCGCGCAGGCCGCGCGGGAGGTGGTCGCGCAAGACCACGGCGATCTGGTGCTTGACCGCACCGCCCTTGCCGCCCTGCCCTGCGACACGCGCGAACGGCTGGTCGCGGCCGCTCTGTGCTGGGTGGGCCAGTCGCCCTATCGTCCAAGGCTGACCGCGCTGCGCGCCGCGCTGGACACCCCGCGCGTCACGCTGCATGGCTGCCTGCTGATGCAAAACGACGACCACCTGCGCATCTGCCGCGAATGGAACGCCGTCGCAGCATTGGCCACCCCCTGCCCCGGCCCGTGGGACGGACGCTGGCGGCTGGAGGGTCCGGCACCCGCAGATGCGCAAATCCGCGCTTTGGGGGCCGACGGCGCCGCGCAAACTGACCGCACAGGCTGGCTGGTCCCGCGCGACTCGGTCCTTGCCAGCCCTTCGATCTGGCAAGGCACCACGCTGATCGCCGCGCCCTTGGCCGGATTTACCCCCGAATTCCGGGCAAAATGCCGCGCATTGCCCGCTGATTGGCCCGCATCGCACCACGCGCATTGATTGCTGCGCGGTAATCGCTATGTAACACTGAAACCGAAGGCGCGCAGCCGCGCCGACCTGACCAAAGGAGACGCCCGTGGGCAACGCACGGAATTTCGCTTTCTGGATCGTGCTCTTCCTGTTGATGATTATGCTCTTCAACATGTTCAGCAACGGGTCCAGTACATCCTCGGCGCGCAGCGTCAACTACTCCGATTTCATCACGCGTGTCGAAAGCAACGAAGTCAGCCGCGTGACCATCGACGGCGAGCGCATCGTGTTCGTCGGCAGCGACGGCCAGCAGTATAGCACCGTGCGCCCCGATGACAGCACGCTGACCCAGCGCCTGCTGGACCGCAACATCCCGGTCGAGGCGCAGCCACAGGAGCAGTCGGGCTTCATGTCCACGCTCATGCTGTGGTTGCCCTTCCTGTTGTTGATCGGTGTGTGGATCTATTTCATGAACCGCATGCAAGGTGGCGGCAAAGGCGGCGCGATGGGTTTTGGCAAGTCCAAGGCCAAGCTGCTGACCGAAAAGAGCGGGCGGGTCACGTTCGACGAGGTCGCGGGCATCGACGAGGCCAAGGACGAGCTGGAAGAGATTGTCGAGTTCCTGCGCAACCCGCAAAAGTTCAGCCGCCTTGGCGGTCAGATCCCCAAGGGCGCGCTGCTGGTCGGCCCTCCGGGCACGGGTAAGACGCTGCTGGCGCGTGCCATCGCGGGTGAAGCGGGTGTGCCGTTCTTCACCATTTCCGGCTCTGATTTCGTCGAAATGTTCGTGGGCGTCGGCGCAAGCCGCGTGCGTGACATGTTCGAGCAGGCCAAGAAGAACGCGCCTTGCATCGTGTTCATCGACGAAATCGACGCCGTGGGTCGGTCGCGTGGCGTTGGCTATGGTGGCGGCAATGACGAACGCGAACAGACCTTGAACCAGTTGCTGGTCGAGATGGACGGGTTCGAGGCCAATGAAGGCATCATCATCGTTGCGGCCACCAACCGCCCCGACGTTCTGGACCCTGCCCTGTTGCGCCCCGGCCGCTTCGACCGCCAAGTGCAAGTGCCCAACCCCGACATCAAGGGGCGCGAGAAGATCCTTGGCGTCCATGCCCGCAAGGTGCCGTTGGGCCCGAATGTGGACCTGCGCATAATTGCACGCGGCACGCCCGGTTTTTCCGGCGCCGACTTGGCGAACCTCGTGAACGAGGCCGCCTTGATGGCCGCACGCTCGAACCGTCGCTTCGTGGTGATGGATGATTTCGAGAACGCCAAGGACAAGGTCATGATGGGCGCGGAACGCCGGTCGATGGTGATGACCGAGGATGAAAAGAAGCTGACCGCCTATCACGAAGGTGGGCACGCCGTTGTTGGCCTGCACGTGCCGGAGCATGACCCGATCCACAAGGCGACGATCATCCCGCGCGGTCGCGCACTCGGCCTGGTGCTGTCCTTGCCGGAGCGCGACCAACTTTCGGTTACGTACCGCAAGTATAAGTCGAAGATCGCCATGGCGATGGGGGGGCGCGTCGCCGAAGAGATCATCTTCGGAGAGGACGCTGTCACATCCGGCGCGGCAAGCGACATTCAGCAGGTGACCAAGATCGCCCGCGCGATGGTCACGCAATTCGGTTTCGATGATGAACTGGGTTACGTTGATTATGCCAACGAGCAGCAAAGCTATCTCGGCAATTACGGAAGCGGGTCGAACCACTCCGGTGTTACCCAGAAGCTGATCGACGACAAGGTGCGCGAACTGGTCAACGAAGGCTACGAGACGGCGAAACGTATTCTGACAGAGCACCGTGACGAGCTGGAAAACCTGGCGCAAGGCTTGCTGGAATACGAAACCCTGACCGGGCCGGAAATCGGCCGTGTCATGCGCGGAGAGCCCATCGGGCGCGACGATGACGACGCGGACAGCCCCAGCAGCGGCACACCCTCGGTCGCCAGCATCCCGAAGACCCGAGGTCGCAAGCGCGGCGATGAAGGCGATGGCGGGATGGAGCCTGAACCGAGCGCCTGACCAGACGGACCGATGAGACCAAAGATCAGAACCCGGCCAATTCGGCCGGGTTCTGACGTTTGCGGACATTGCAAACACACCGAGATGCCGCAAATCAGCTTGCGAGCCGAGCACGGTGGTATATGTTGCCAATGCTCTGGGCGTCCCACACATTGCTGGATCATGGCCCGGAAATGACTTTGCAGCTCCACGACACAAAAAGCGAGAATACGATGCAAATTACCCTTACAGGTCCATTCACACAGGGCTTCAATTTCTTCGACATGATTTTTGACATTGGGAACAATGGGGGCGATCTGAGGGTTCTGGATATCAATCAGACGTCATTGACCGTGCGCAATACGATGACGAACGCCACCGCAACCTTTACCGGAACGGGCTTGAGCCTTCAGTTTGGGCCTGATGGCGACGTCATCGGGGCCACCGGAACGATCACAGGTTGGACCGTATCGGATTCCGAAGGCAATCAGGTGGCGTCGATCAGCGGTTTCAGCTGGTCCGCCAATGCGTTCGTGCTGGCGGTCAACGACTTGTTCGAAACCGATGACCCCAGCGGTTTCCTGTCGCTGTTTTCGTTGCAAGACATCACTGTCGACGCGACGAACGCAGTCGGCGATATGCCGTTTCTCGACATCACCGGAATAAGCTCCGACATCGACTATCGTGGGTCCAGTTCGACCGACGAGGTCGTAAGCGGATCGGGCGATGATGTCATTCGCGGCAGAGGCGGCAATGACTCGATTGACGGCGGGGGTGGCAACGACCGGATATTTGGCAATGCGGGCCGCGACGTGATGCGCGGTGGCGCAGGCAATGACACGCTCAAGGGCGGCGGCGGCAATGACCGCATGTTCGGCGATGCGGGCCGCGACGTGATGC
>JAAAPG010000039.1 GCA_009908405.1 Alphaproteobacteria bacterium
CAGCGCCGCCGCGCGCGACCGCGCAAGGTCGCCGCGCGGCGCATCGACCGTGGGTTGGCTGCCGGTGTAGCAATGCACCGTGGTCATGAAGCCGGTGGCAATTCCCCAGCGGTCATGCAGGAACTTGGCCAAGGGCGCCAACGCGTTTGTTGTGCAAGAGGCGTTCGAGATCAGCGCGTGATCCGGCGTCAGGACGTCGTCGTTCGCGCCCAGCACGATGGTCACTTCCGCCGCGTCGGACGGTCCGGAAATCAGCACCCGCCGCGCGCCCGCACGAATGCCGCGCCGCGCAACTTCGGTTCGGTCGGCGCGCCCTGTGCATTCCATGACCAGATCAATGCCCGACAGGTCCAATTCCGACAGGTCAGACTTGTGGGTCAACCGCAAACTTGCGTCCCCCACCCGAAACAACCCGTCCCCGGCGGACACGGGCTGCGCCATGCGCCCGAACACGCTGTCATACTCGAACAGGTAGGCGCAGGTTTCGGCATCTGCGATATCGTTTATGCCAACGATCTGCACGTCCGGCCAACCGCCTTGCAGCCATGCGCGCAGAACCGTTCGGCCAATGCGCCCAAAGCCGTTGATGACCACTTTCATCGGATCGCCCCTTCATGCGCTTTGCGCGCAGTTAGACCCGCGCGCTGGCCGGTTGCAAGGCTAGAGCGCGACCTCTACCGCCGTGCCGTTGGCGCGGGCAAGCTCCACCGCCTTGGACGCCACCGCGATATCCTGCAAGCCGACGCCGGTGCCGTCGAACAGCGTGACCTCCTCGGCGCTGCCGCGGCCCGTGTGGGTGCCGTTGATCACCGCGCCGATGGGGGTGATGTCGCTGTCCTTGATCAACCCGCTGCCGATGGCGTGCTGCGCCTCGCCGATGCTGACGGATTGCGCGACCTCGTCGGTGAACACGGTGGCACGGGCCAAAAGCGCCGGCTCCACCTCCTGCTTGCCGATCGTGTCGGTGCCCATGCAGGCAACATGCGTGCCGGGGCGGACATGCGCGTCCATCAGGCTGGCGGCGGGGCTGGAGGTGATGGTGATGATCACATCCGCCTGCGCGCCCAGCTCGTCAAGGCTCACTTCCTCGAACGGTAGCCCTTCCTCGGCCACGGCGGCGGCCAAGCGGTCCATCATGTCGGGGTGGTAGTTCCACGCCACGACCTTCGTGAACTTGCGCTGGCGCAGGGCTGCACGCATCTGGAACACCGATTGGTGGCCCGCGCCGACCATGCCCAGAACCGATGCGTCGGGCCGCGCCAGATGCGCAATCGACACGCTCGACGCCGCCGCCGTGCGCAAAGCCGTCAGCAGGTTGCCGCCCACGGCCGCTTGCAGAATGCCCGTGTCCGGGTCGAACAGGAACACGGTCGATTGATGGTTGATGATGCCCTTGTCGGCATTGCCGGGGAAATAGCCGCCCGCTTTCAACCCCAGTTGCGCGCCCGCGCGGTCAAGGCCGGATTTGAAGCCGTATTGCCGCCCCTCGCCCAGCGCCTCGCGCACCACGGGGAAGTTATAGGCATCCTCGCGCGCCATGGCGGCGAAGGTGGCTTCGACGGCGTCGAACGCGCTTTGGTCATCGACAAGCCCGCCGATGGCGGATTCGGGCACGATCCACATGTGCGTGGTCCTTTCAGTAGTCCGGGAAAAACAGGCCCCGAACCGCAGCTCGGGGCCATAGGATAGGCGGTGTTGCGGCGCTCAGTAAGCCTTGCCGCGCGCGCTGACGGGCCAGACGGTTTCGACCTTGCCGTTGCGAACGCCGACATACCAGTCATGCACGTTGCAGGTCGGGTCGCAATGGCCGGGCACCAGTTTCAGCTTGTCGCCAACTTTCAGCACGCCCTCGGGGTCGGCGACCACGCCGTGCTCATCCGAGCATTTGACGTATTCGACATCCGTGCGGCCATAGATGAACGGCAGGCCGCTATCCACGGATTGCGCTTTCAGCCCGGCATCGACGATGGCCTTTTCGGCCTTGGCATGGCTCATGACGCTGGTCAGCAGGAACAGCGCGTTGTCCCATTCGCCCTGGTCGATGCGCTTGCCGTCCTTGTCCAGAATGCGGCCATAATCGGCATCCATGAAGGCGTACGACCCGCATTGCAGTTCGTTATACACGCCGGAGTTACTCTCGAAATAATACGACCCGGTGCCACCGCCGCCGACGATGTCGCAGTCCAGCCCTTCGGCCTTCAATCCTTCGACCGCGTCGCGCACCATGCCGATGGCGATATCGACCTTGGCCTTGCGTTCGTCATAGCTGTCCATGTGCTGCATCGCGCCCTGATAGGCCTGGATACCGGCGAATTTCAGCCCCTCGGCGGCGTCGATGGCTTTCGCGATCTCGACCACGTCTGGCGTTGTGGTCACGCCGCAACGCCCCGCGCCGCAGTCGATTTCCACAAGGCATTCGATCTGCGTGCCATGCTTGACCGCTGCCGCCGACAGATCGGCCACGTTCGCCACATCATCGACGCAGCAGATGGCGCGCGCGCCCAGTTTCGGGATGCGCGCCAAGCGGTCGATCTTGGCCGGGTCGCGCACCTGGTTGCTGACCAGCACATCCTTGATGCCGCCACGGGCGAAGACCTCTGCCTCGCTCACCTTCTGGCAGCACACGCCGCAAGACCCGCCAAGGCTTTCTTGCAGTTTCGCCACGTCCACGGATTTGTGCATCTTGCCATGCACGCGGTGGCGCATGCCGTGTTCACGGGCGTAATCACCCATCTTCTTGATGTTACGCTCCAGCGCGTCCAGGTCCAGCACAAGGCAGGGCGTCTGGATATCGGCCTCGTCCATGCCCGGCAGGGCCGGCACGTCATAGCCCACTTCAAGGCCGTCGAATTTCGTCGGTGCGTTCATAACATTAACCCCCTGTTATATCGGTCAGCCTGCCATCCATGGCAGCTTGTCCAGATCCACGTTGCCCCCGGTGACGATCACGCCAACGCGCTTTCCACGAAACACCTCGGGGTTCTTCAGGATGGTTGCCAGCGGCACGGCGCAGCTTGGCTCCATCACGATCTTCATGCGCGCCCATGTCAGGCGCATCGCGTCGATGATTTCCTGCTCCGACGCGGTCAAAATGTCGGTCACATGCCGCGACACGAAATGCCACGTGTTGTCCTTCAGCGGCACTTTCAACCCATCGGCGATGGTGTTGGGCGCATCATCGGCAATGATATGCCCGGCCTTGAAACTGCGATAAGCGTCATCCGCCATTTCGGGTTCGGCAGCGTAAATCTCGACATGCGGAGCGATGTTCGACAGCGTCAGGCAACAGCCGGAAATCATGCCCCCCCCGCCGATGGGCGCGATCACGGCGTCCAGCCCCTCGACCTGTTCCATGACCTCGCGCGAGCAGGTGGCCTGCCCCGCGATGACGCGCGGGTCGTTATAGGGGTGCACGAAATCCGCTCCGGTGCGCGCCTGCACTTCGGCGAACACCGCCTCGCGGCTGGTCGTGGACGGCTCGCATTCCGTGATCGTGCCGCCATAGCCGCGCACCGCGTCCTTCTTGGCCTGCGGCGCGGTGCGCGGCATGACCACGTTGCAGGGAATGCCCCGGCGCCCGGCGGCGTAGCTGAGCGACAGCGCATGGTTGCCGCTGGAATGAGTCGCCACACCCTTCGCGGCGTCCTCTTCCGACAGGCCGAACACGGCGTTTGTCGCCCCCCGCACCTTGAAGGCACCCGCTTTCTGGAAGTTCTCGCATTTGAAGAACAGCTCGGCGCCGGTCAGCTTGTTCAGATACTCCGAGGTCAGGATCGGCGTGCGGTGGATGTACGGTTTGATCCGTTCATGCGCCGCGATGACATCTTCAAATGTCGGCAGTGGCGCGTCCGTGTGATCTTTCATCTCGCCCTCATTTCATCTTGCCGAAAATACTCCGGGGTGCGGGGCAGAGCCCCGCTCTCCCGTCGGTCCCCATCAGGCCGCCTTGGCGACCGGCTCTGCCGCCGTGCCGCGCAAGTATTCTTGCGCCGCCGCCACGCCGCTGCCCAGCTTGACCGGCCAGCCCAGGTCGGCCATGCACATTTCCGCCGTGGCCAGACCCGACAACAGCATCACGTCGGTCAGGCTGCCCAGGTGGCCGATGCGGAACAGTTTGCCCGCGACCTCGCCCAGGCCGACGCCGAAGGCGACACCGTATTTGCTGGCGGCCAGCGTCACCACGTCGGTGCCGTTGAAGCCCTCGGGCGCCATGACGCCGGTGACGGTGTCGGAATACAGCTCGGGCCGCGCGGCGCAGACCTGCAGCCCCCAACCGGCGACGGCGCGGCGCGTGGCTTCGGCCAGGCGGTGATGACGGGCATAGACATTGTCCAGCCCTTCGGCTTGCAGCATGGTAATGCTGGCAGCCAGACCGTTTATCAGGCCCACCGGGGGCGTGAACGGGTAACCGCCTGCGGCGTAGCCTTTCAGCATGTCGCCAAAATCGAAATAGGTGCGCGGCAGTTGCGCGCCCTCGCGCGCGGCAAGCGCCTTGGGCGAGACGCCAAGGATGGCCAGGCCGGCGGGCAGCATGAAACCCTTTTGCGACCCGGCAACCGCGATATCCACGCCCCAGGCGTCCATCTCGAACGGCATGGACGCGATGGAGCTGACGCCATCGACCATCAGAAGCGCGGGATGGCCCGCTTGGTCCATCGCCGCGCGCAGGGCGGCGATGTCCGAGCGTACGCCGGTTGCGGTTTCATTATGCGTGGCCAAAACGGCCTTGATGGAATGGTCGGTGTCGGCCGCCAGCGCCGCGCCCATGGCGTCTGCGGGGCAGCCCTCGCCCCATGGCGCTTCGATGATCTGCACGTCCAGCCCGTGGCGCTGGCACAGGTCGATCCAGCGGTGGCTGAACATGCCGTGGCGCGCGGCCAGAACCTTGTCACCGGGCGATAGCGTATTGCTGATCGCGGCCTCCCACCCGCCGGTGCCGGTGGCGGGCAGCAACAGCACTTCGCCCGCGGTCATGCCCAACACCTCTTTCACGCCAGCCACGGCAGGCTGGAACACCGCAGCGAAGGCGGGCGAGCGATGGTCGATGGTCGGCATGTCGCACGCCTTGCGCAGGCTTTCGGGCATATTGGTCGGGCCGGGAATGAAAACCGGGTTTTGCAAAGACATGGTGTCCCCCTCTTTTGTTACCGTGGTTGTCGCACCCTAAACCGTATTTTTCAATTTTTTTGAAAAATAGTTGTTATAGATGAAAAAATAGGGATTCATGTTATGTATCAGTGGGTAAGCGTTTTTCACTCTTCTTTCTGCGCTGCGGCGCATTGCATAAAGGTGGTCCATGACACAGCTCTCGCGGCGCGGACGGCCCCGCGCGTTCAATGACAAAACGGCGCAGAACACCATCCAGTCGCTGGACCGGGCCATGGCGATTCTGGAAACCTTGGCGCAATCCGAAGGGATGACGCTGTCGAACCTTGCCAGTGCTTGCGGGCAATCGACCGCGACGGTGTATCGCGTGCTGATAACCCTGCAACAGCGCGAGATGGTGGATCTGGACCCCGCCGGGCAGGTCTGGCACGTGGGCGTGGGCACCTTCCGCGCGGGCACGTCGTTTCTGCGCCGCACATCCTTGGTCGAACGCGCCCGCGCACCCATGCAGGCGCTGATGCGCGGCAGCGGCGAAACCGCCAATCTGGGCGTCGAGCAGCAGGACGAGGTTCTGTTCCTGACGCAGGTCGAAACCCATCAGGCGATTCGCGCCTTTTTTCCGCCCGGCACGATTGGCCCGATGCATGTGTCGGGCATCGGCAAGGCGCTTCTGGCGTGGTTCGACGAGGGGCGCGTGGCGCGGATCGTGGCCCGGCGGGGGTTGCAGGCCTTCACGCCCGCATCACTGACCACGCTGGACGCCCTGCGCGCCGATTGCGCCCACACCCGCGCGCGCGGTTTTGCCTATGACGATGAAGAACGCGCGCCGGGGATGCGCTGCATCGCCGCGCCCATCTTCAACCCGCATGGCGAGCCGGTGGCGGGGGTGTCGGTCTCTGGTCCCGCCTTTCGGTTGGACACGGGCAACCTGGATCGGATCGGGGCGTTGGTGATCGACACCGCGGCGCAGATCACGGCGGCGACGGGCGGTGTGGCACCCGGCACAAAAGCGGTTTGACATACCCGATTTATTTTGTCAGGATTAATCCAGAGCCAGCCGTCAGGTCAGCCAAGCCACATCTGACCCGAGAGAGAGACCATGAACGCCATCACCCGTTTCGTTCCCGAAACCGCGCCGACAGCGCCGGTGCATGATGTCCACACCCTGACGCGCGGCGGCAACCTGGCGCAGATCGTGCTGGACGGCAAAACCTACCAATTGCGCATTACCCGCGCGGGAAAGCTGATCCTGACGAAATGAAAACGGGGGCCGCGTGGCCCCCGTTTTGGTTTGGGCCTGGTAAATTCAGTGGCCGAGGATCTGGCTCAGGAACAGCTTGGTGCGGTCGGATTTCGGGTTGTTGAAGAACTCTTTGGGTTCGTTCTGTTCCACGATCTGCCCTTGATCCATGAACACCACACGGTTCGCCACGGCCTGCGCGAAGCCCATTTCATGGGTCACGCACAGCATGGTCATGCCTTCCTCGGCCAGGCTGATCATGGTATCCAGCACTTCCTTGATCATTTCCGGGTCAAGCGCCGAGGTGGGTTCGTCGAACAGCATGATGCGCGGCTTCATGCAGAGCGAGCGCGCAATCGCGACCCGTTGTTGCTGACCGCCCGACAACTGGCCGGGATACTTGTCGGCCTGTTCCGGGATCTTGACCTTTTCCAGGAAATGCATCGCCGTTTCCTCGGCCTCGCGCTTGGGCACCTTGCGCACCCAGATCGGCGCCAGCGTGCAGTTTTCCAGAATGGTCAGATGCGGGAACAGGTTGAAATGCTGGAACACCATCCCGACCTCTGACCGGACCTTGTCGATATTCTTCAGGTCACTCGACAATTCGGTGCCATCGACAATGATCTGCCCGGCCTGATGCTCTTCCAGCCGATTGATGCAGCGAATGAGCGTGGATTTGCCGGACCCGGACGGGCCGCAAATGACGATCCGCTCGCCCCGGTTAACGGTCATGTTGATGTCGCGCAGCACATGGAACGTGCCATACCATTTGTTCATGGCGGCGATCTGGATCGCGATCTCGTCGCTGACCTGCATCTTGCTGGTGTCGATATTGCGCTCTGCGGCGGCGTCGGACATGGGTCGCGCTCCTTAACGATGATCGGTTTTCAACTTGCGCTCCAGATACTGAGAGTAGCGCGACATGCTGAAACAGAAGATGAAGAACAAGGCGCCGATGAAGATGAACAATTCCCAGTAGATACCGTTCCAGTTCGTATCGGCGCGGATGGCATTGGACAGGCCGATCGGGTCCAGAAGCCCGATGAAGACGACCAGCGTGGTGTCCTTGAACAGCCCGATAAAGGTGTTCACGATACCGGGGATAGAGATTTTCAGCGCCTGCGGCATGATGATAAGCCGCTGCGCTTTCCAGTAATCCAGCCCCAGCGCATCGGCGGCCTCGTACTGGCCCTTGGGCAGGGCGGCCAGACCACCGCGAATGACCTCTGCCATGTAGGCGGTCGCAAACAGCGTCACCATGATGATGACCCGCAAGATCAGGTCAAAACTGGTGCCGGGCGGCAGGAAATAGTTCAGCAACAAGGATGCGGTGAACAACAGCGTGATCAGCGGCACGCCCCGGATGAATTCGATGAACACCACGCAAACGGTTTTCACGAAGATCATTTCCGACTGGCGCCCCAACGCCAGCAGAATTCCCAGCGGCAATGACAGCGAAATGCCGGACACGCCGATCACCAAGGAGACGAGAAAGCCCCCGAACGCGTCCGAGCGGACGAAGGGCAAACCCACCGGAAGCGCCGATGACAGCACCGCGTTGAACGGGGCGGCAAGCACGAACCACCAGACAAGTGCCGCCGCGACCGCGCCGAGCGTGCTTATCAGCGACGACATTCGGTCAAGCAAGCGGAACGCGATGTAGCCCGCGACAAACCCCATCAGCGCGGCGATCGGCAACCAGATCGACCCGCCCCACAGCAGATGATAGCCGATAAAGGGAAACAGCCCCGAGAAATACAGCATCTTGCGCGGAAGTTCCGCGAACAGGATGGGCGCCACCGCCACCAGCATCAGCACGAAGGCCAGCACCGGGCGCCAATACATATCTTGCGGGTAGAAGCCGAACATCAACTGGTGCCAGCGGTCCTTGATGACCGCGAAACACGCGCCGGACGTGCCATCGAGGATTTCACGACATTCGCGCAGCGATCCGGCATTCCAGACGGTGTTCATCAGCCAGGGGCCGACCTCTATGATGATGAACCAGATCACGAAAATCGACAGCAGGGTCAAAGCGGTGTTCAACCAGCCCGAAAACAGGTTTTCGCGCAGCCATTTCATGGCACCACGTTCTTTCAGCGGCGGTTCCTGCTCTGGCAACATGCTGTCACGCACGTAGCTGACGGTATTGGCATGGGTATCACTCATTTTACCGTTCCTTCAGCATGATGCGGTTGTTGTAGATGTTCATGGCGCCGGAAATCCCCAGGCTGACCACGAGGTAAACCAGCATCATCAGCAACATGCCTTCCAGTTCGCGACCGGTCTGGTTGATGGTGATGCCCCCAAGGGTCGAGCGCAGGTCCATATAGCCCACGGCCAGCCCAAGCGAGGTGTTCTTGGTGATGTTCAGATATTGCGAAATCAGCGGCGGCACGATCACCCGCAAGGCTTGCGGCAGGATCACGAGGCGCATGGTCTTGCCCGGTTGCAGGCCCAGCGCGAACGCCGCTTCGGATTGCCCTTTGGAAATGGCCAGAATGCCGGACCGCACGATCTCGGCCACGAACGCGCCGGTGTAAATGCCCAGCCCCAGCCACATCGCGATCAGCGAATTGCGCAAATGCGTGCCATCGGCAAAGTTGAAGCCTCCCAATTCGGGATATTCCAGAAACGCCCCGAAGGCGACGAACAGAACGATGATCGGACCGACCAGCACGGCAAGGCTTTTCCACCATGTCTTGGGGCGGATACCGGTGGCATTCTGCACGGCGGTGGCGTGTTTCAAGATGGCCTTGTTGGCAAAGACACCGGCAATCAGGGCCGCGAGCAGCAATATCCAGTTCAGCGACGGCGCAACCACACCTAGGGGCAAAGTGCCCAGATCGTTCGCGAACTGGATTGATGGAATATACACGCCCCGGTTCGTGATCGCGACAGAGTCGTTGAACAGCATGTTCGCGGATGGCGTGTCGCCGCGAAACGCCGACGGTGCCGGCATCGATTCGGTCATGATCGCGCCGAAGATGATGATCCAGACCAGTGTCGGGATATTGCGGAACAACTCGACATACACGGACATCAGCCGCGCGACGATCCAGTTCTTGGACAAGCGCAAGACCCCGGCGACCACGCCCAGTACGGTCGCCAGCGCGCAGGCCATTACGGCCAGGATGGCGGTGTTCAGCAGACCCACCAATGCAGCACGACCATGGGTCATCTGGCTGTTGTATTCGATGGGACGCTGGTTGATGTCATACCCGGCAGGCGTGTTCAGAAAGGCGAAACTGAAATCCTTGCCAAGCGCGCGCAGGTTGTTGATCGTATTGTCAACCAGCCAGGCAATGCCCAGCATCAGCGCGAAAAGGAACACGATCTGGATCGTGATCGACCGATACCGCTGATCGTAGAGCAGCATGCTCAGCCGAAAGCCCTCTTTCGGGGCGGCGGTCTGCGTGCGTGGGTCGCCGGTGCTTGACATAAATCTCTCCTGTCGCTGCAAGGCACAGCGCGTCGCCCAAGGCGTGCAGGTCGTGTTGAACGGGAAAGAAGAACCGCGCCCGGATGTCCGGGCGCGGTTCGATACTGTCGCTTAGCGGAAGGGCGGTGCGTAAAGCAGACCGCCTTGCGTCCACTGAGCGTTCAGACCACGTGCCAAGCCGATCGGGGTCTGTTCACCAATGGTCGATGCGAAGATCTCGCCATAGTTGCCAGCGGCAGAGATCGCGCGCACGGCCCAGTCGCTATCCAGCCCCAGCATGCCGCCCAGATCACCTTCGGACCCAAGAAGACGGTTGATCTCCGGGTTGTCCGTGCCGGCAGCCAGCTCTTCGATATTGGCCGAGGTGACGCCAAGCTCTTCGGCGGCGATCAGCGCGTTCAGGGTCCAGCGCACGATATCTGCCCACTGGTCATCGCCCTGACGCACTGCCGGTCCAAGCGGCTCTTTCGAGATGATCTCGGGCAGAATCGCGTGGTTGCCCGGCTCCGGGAACGATGCGCGCGTCGCGGCAAGGCCGGACGCATCCGTGGTATACACGTCGCAGGCACCGGCCAGATACTGCTGCTGCGCTTCGGCATTGGTTTCGATCGGAACCGGCTCGTATTCCATGCCGTTAACACGGAAAAAGTCCGCAAGGTTCAATTCCGTCGTGGTGCCGGTCTGGATGCACACAGTGGCACCGCTCAGTTCCATGGCAGAGCCGACGCCGAGCTCGCGGTTTACCATGAAGCCCTGACCGTCGTAGTAATTGATGCCGGCGAACGTGTTTCCTAGGTCGACATCTCGCGAGAGAGTCCAGGTCGTGTTCCGCGACAGCATGTCGATTTCACCCGACGCCAGCGCCGAGAACCGGGTCTGACCCGTGGTCGACACGAAAGAGACGGCCATCGGGTCACCCAGAACGGCGGCGGCAACCGCGCGGCACACGGCCACGTCAAAGCCCTGCCAGACACCGTTTGCGTCGGGCGCCGAGAAACCGGCCAGACCGGTCGACACGCCGCAGGACAATTCGCCATTGGATTGCACGGCTTCCAAGGTCTGGGCGCCCGCGGCACCAGCAAGAAGTGCGGACGCGGCCAGAGTGCCGTAGAGTACGGTTTTTTTCATGTTATCCTCTCTGTTGTCGCCGCCTTGGCGGCGGTCTGCCCTTTTGGGCATTAGCTGCGAGTGCTGGATTGCACCCGGCGCGGTGTGCAGATTGCGCCAAGGTCGCCGCGTCGGTCAAGCTGTTAAACAAAGCATATGCCGCATTTCGCGACAATTGCCTGTCAAACCGGCATTTGGCAGGCGAACGGTCGGAAAACTTGGGCTGCGACCTGCCTCCACCTGCCGCAACGCGGCCCGCGACCCTGCCGCCGTGACTTGGCGGCAGGCCCCGATGCGCGGCGGGGCAACTCGCGCGCGACAGGCACCAAAGGCAGGGCTGGCAGGGTGAAAAAGTGGTAGGCCCGGAGGGACTCGAACCCCCAACCAAAGCGTTATGAGCGCTCTGCTCTAACCAATTGAGCTACAGGCCCGCCGCCTCGTCTGCTACGCAGAATGCCCGATGGCGTCAAGATATTCGACGTCAGCGCGGGTCAAAACGGCCGATCGGCTTTTTCAGGTAGCTGTTTCCATCCGCTTCCGGGTCCGGCAGTCGACCGCCGCGAATATTGACCTGGAGCGCTTCCAGCATCCGCGCGGGCAGCTTCAGGGTCTCATCCCGTGCGCGACGCGTGGCCATGAACTCCGCTTTGCTGATCCCGTCCTTGACATGAATGTTCAACAGCCTGTGTTCGGCGACCGTTGCCATGTAGCGCGGCGCGATCCCGTCGGCTGGGTAATCATGACCGATATACAGACGAGTCTGGGCCGGAAGGTCCAGGATCGCGCGGATCGAATTCCACAAATCCTCTGCGCTGCCGCCGGGGAAATCGGCGCGACTGGTTCCCGATGGGGGCATCATCAGCGTGTCATGCACGAACGCAGCGTCGCCCGCGACATACGTGATGGATGCCAGGGTGTGCCCCGGAGAAAACATGACCCTGACCGGTATGGTCCCGACCATGAAGTCATCACCTTCGGCAAAGAGCCTGTCCCATTGACGACCGTCAGTCGGCAGGTCCGGCAAATGATACATCTCTTGCCACAGCTTCTGAACATCGGTGACTTTCGCGCCAATACCATGTGCAACGCCCAGTTTGTCCCGAAGGTACGGCCCGGCGCTGAAATGGTCGGCATGGGGGTGCGTGTCGAGCACCCAATCCACGGTCAGACCCTGATCTGAGATGTAGTCGAGCAATTCGTCCGCACTGGTGGTCGCGACCGCGCCCGCTTCGGGAAAGTAGTTCCAGACCGGGTCGACAATGGCCGCGCGCAGCGTTGCGGGATCATGGAAAACATACTGCAAGCTGCCGGTCGGGCGGTCAAAAAAAGCCCGGACGACAGGCGAGGCGGTTTCGGTTGACATGGGCATATCCTTTCATATTCGATTATTATTATGTGATTTAAGGGTATGCCTGTGCACTTCAACCCCGTCTGTTGCCCTGGCTGTGGATTCACGCTATCGCGCGGCAAGCATCGCAAGGTAGGAGCGCGCGGACCATGTCGGACGGCAAAAACGGATTGAGCTATGCGGCAGCCGGCGTCGATATCGACGCGGGCAATGCGCTGGTCGACGCAATCAAACCCGCCGCGAAGGCGACGGCGCGCCCCGGCGTCATGGCGGGGCTTGGCGGCTTTGGCGCGCTGTTCGACTTGACGGCAGCCGGGTATGCCGATCCGGTTCTTGTGGCCGCCACCGATGGGGTGGGCACCAAGCTGCGGATTGCGATCGACACCGGGCACCTCGATACGATCGGCATCGACCTTGTCGCCATGTGCGTCAACGATCTTGTGTGCCAGGGGGCCGAGCCTCTGTTCTTTCTGGACTATTTCGCCACCGGCAAACTGGACGTGCCATCGGCGGCGCGCGTCATCACCGGCATTGCCGAAGGCTGCAGCCGGTCGGGCTGTGCACTCATCGGGGGCGAAACGGCAGAAATGCCGGGCATGTATGCAGCCGAGGATTTCGACCTTGCGGGCTTTGCCGTCGGCGCCATGGAACGCGGCGCGGCCCTGCCCGATGGCGTGGCGGACGGGGATGTGCTGCTGGGGCTGGCATCCGATGGCGTGCATTCGAATGGCTACAGCCTGGTGCGCAGGGTTGTCGAACGCACCGGGTTGGCATGGGACGCGCCCGCACCATTCGCGGATAACACGCTTGGCACGGCGCTGCTGGCCCCCACGCGGCTTTATGTCAAACCCGCGCTGGCCGCGATCCGCGCGGGCGGCGTGCATGGGCTGGCGCATATCACCGGCGGCGGGCTGACCGAGAACCTGCCCCGCGTTTTGCCAGAGGGCCTTGGCGCAGATATCGACCTTGGCGCATGGCCGCTGCCGCCGGTGTTCGACTGGCTGGCCCGCGAAGGCGGCATCACGCGGGCCGAAATGCTGAAAACCTTCAACGCGGGCATCGGCATGGTGCTGGTGGTCGCGCCCGACCGCGCCAGGGCGCTGACCGATCTGCTGACAGACGCTGGCGAAACCGTCTGCACCTTGGGCCATGTCACCGAAGGTGCGGGCATCCGCTACACGGGCGCGCTGGCATGAGGGTCGCGATCCTGGTCTCTGGATCGGGGTCCAACATGGTGGCGCTGGCGCAGTCCATGACCGGCGATCATCCGGCGCGGCCCTGCCTGGTTCTGGCCAATGACCCCGACGCGGGCGGGCTGGCGCGCGCGCAGGCCATGGGCATCCCGACCGCTGCCGTGGACCACCGACCTTACCCGGGCGACCGCGCCGCGTTCGAGGCCGCGCTCCTGGAACCGCTGCTGGCGGCCAAGCCTGACCTGATCGCGCTTGCGGGCTTCATGCGGGTGCTGACCCCGGATTTCGTGCGCCGGTTCGAAGGGCGGATGCTGAACATTCACCCGTCGCTCTTGCCAAAATACAAAGGGTTGAACACCCATGCCCGCGCGATCGCGGCGGGCGACCAAGAGGCCGGTTGCACGGTGCACGAAGTAACCGCGGCGCTTGATGACGGTCCGATCCTGGGGCAAGCGCGCGTCCCGATCCTGCCGGGCGACACCGCCGAACGCCTTGCCGCGCGCATCCTGCCGATGGAACACCGGCTGTATCCCCTGGTGCTGCGCCGCGTTGCCATGGGCGAACGTGCACCCGTCAGCCTGCCCTGAACTCTGACACTGCGCGGCGGCTGCGCGCGGCTTCGGCACGCGCGAACCCCAGTTCCAGTTGCAGGCGCAGGATCTCGGAACGGTTGTTGCGCAATTCGGTTCGCAGCGTCGCGTCATTTTCCGCGGAAAGCGCCGCCACGATCTGTGCATTGCGGGATGTCAGGCGCGCGATATCGGACTCCAGCTTGCGGACCTCCTGGCGAGCTGCATGATCATCCGCGCCGATGCGGTAGCCGCGCAGAAACCCCGGTTCTGACGCAGGCGGGCACGGGTTGCGATAGCGGCGTCCGGCAAGGCCTTCTTCCAGGCCTTTTTGCGGCGTGCAATAGCTTTGCAACCCGCGCGCATAACCCGCTTGCCATGCCGCGCGGTCGGGCGTGATGCCGGTATCGGCGCAGGCTTTGACATGGCGGGCGAATTGCGCCTCGGCCACCAGTCCGGCGGCCCCGTCGCTTTGCCCGATGCCCGCCCAATTGCCCGACAGACACTGCTCCTCGCTGAGCGAGGCACATCCCGTGACCACAGCAAGCACGGCGAGGACGACAAACGCCCTGGGAATCGTCATCCCGACCCCTCGCCCTGTTGTTTCGCCGCATAAAGCGCCACGGCGGCCGCGTTCGACACGTTGAGCGACCCGAATGCCCCCGCGGCCGGAATACGCGCAATCATGTCACAGGTCGCGCGGGTCTTGTCGCGCAGCCCCGGCCCTTCGGCCCCCAGCACAAGCCCGACAGGACCGGGCGGCAGGCTGGCCAGCGCCGCATCCAGATCCGGCCTGCCCTCACCATCCAGCCCGATCAGGATATAGCCCATCTGCTGAAGGGCCCCCATTTCTTCTGCCAGGTTGCGCACGCGCAGGTAAGGCTGGCGTTCCAACGCGCCGCTGGCGGTCTTGGCCAGCGCGCCGGTTTCCGGCGCGGCATGGCGCTGTGTTGCAATGACAGCGCGGGCCCCGAACACTTCGGCAGAGCGCAGGATCGCGCCCACGTTATGCGGGTCGCTGACATGGTCAAGCACCACCACGATGTCGCGGCCTTCGGGACGACAGACATCTGCAACACGCCCCCAATCGAGCGGATGCACCTCCAGTGCGGCCCCCTGATGCACCGCAGCGGGGTCCAACGGTGCGGGGAACTTGCGCGGATCGACGATCTGGGCTTCGATGCCGGACTGGGCGACAGCATCCGCCAATTTGCTCTCGGCGTTGCGGGTCAGGAACAACGTCCGTTTCTTCCGGTTCGGGTTCAGCAGCGCATCGCGCACAGCGTGCAGCCCGAACAGCCACACGGTTTCCTGACGCCCCTCGCGGCGCGCTTTTTCCTTGTCGATGACCCAGCTTGGTTTTTTCACGCGCGCCCCATCCTGCTATATGGCCGACAGCTTTGCGCAAGCGCCTGGCCCAGCGCAAGGCCAAACACGCCAAGCCGGAGTTTTCCAAATCAGCGCGATTTCCGCCCTTGACGCGTTTGTGCGCCTCGCGTAATCCACCGCGCAGAGGGCGACGAGCTGCAAGGTGCGGCAGCGGACTGTAACTCCGCCGGGGAGACCCACGCCTGGTTCGATTCCAGGGTCGCCCACCATCCCCAAAAGGTCTGCACCCCCCTTTTTTCGGCCCGCAACGCGCTAGACCGCATCGCGTTCATTCGTATTCACGCGCTGCGCTCTACCCTTTTATGATCGCATGTCTTTTTGCGCGAAACCGGGAAATCCTTTTGCGCGACATGCCTTAGTAGATGTAGCGAATCTGGTCGCCCCAGAAGCGTTCCAGCCGCCGCAGGGCGCGCACCGTGTCGTCCAGCGTTGCAAAGGCCAGGACACCCTCTTCGTCCAGTTGACCGGCATGTCGACCGAACAGGTCGGCCACCCGGTCGCGAATGGCCTGCCCCTTCGGTGTCAGGCGCACCCGGACCGACCGGCGATCAATCGCGCAACGCTGGTGGTTGATATAGCCCAGTTCAACCAGCTTCTTCAGGTTGTAGGACACGTTCGACCCTTGGTAATACCCGCGTGATTTCAATTCGCTGGCGGTCACTTCATTATCGGCGATGTTGAACAGCAACAGCGCCTGAACCGGGTTGATGTTCACGATGCTCAGCCGCTCGAATTCATCCTTGATGACATCCAGAAGCAGCCGGTGCATCCGCTCCAGCAGGGCAACACTGTCCAGGTAGCGCACCAATGTCTGGCTGCGCATCGGGGCGCCCATGTCGTGTTGAATACTCACGTGATGCTCCGTCTTGGGTTCGTGGAACAGAGCATTGCAGATACCTACGAAAAAAGCGTTAAGCGCTCAGCGAGGCATCGCCGTAACCGACCCGCGGATCGTATCGAGGATCGGCACATGTTCCGGCGGCGCATCGCGTACCGCCGTGACCCACAGATACAAGTCCTGATCGTTTTCGGACAACAAGCTTTCATACGCGTCCAGGTCCGCGTCGGAAAGTGCCGCCAAAGCGGTGTCGGCAAAAGGTCCGAGGATCAGGTCCATTTCTTTCATGCCGCGCCGCCATGATCGCATTCGCAACCGCTTCAGCCGCGCTTCTTCCGGTGTGATCTGCATGTCAGATCGTTTCCTTTACAATCTGGCGCAACCGCTTTTCCATACGTCCCAGTTCCGTCGACACGCGGGTCAGGTCCGCGCGCAAGCCGCGCATGTCTTTCAGGATGGTCTGCGCATCTTCGGCCAGGTCTTCTTGGCTGGCTGGCTCTGCCACGCCATCGCCCTCGCCGGTCAACAGCCACCGCAAAGACACATTTAGCAGCCCGGCGACCATTTGCAACTTGTTGGCGCGCGGCTCCGACGTGTCGTTTTCCCAGCCCTCGACCGTGCGCAGTTTGACGCCCATGCGTTTGGCCATTTGCGACTGGCTGATCCCCTGCGCCTCGCGCGCGGCGGTCAGGCGGTCGCCGAATGTGGCATGGTCCCCCGAATACCAATCCTGTGTTTCGGTGCTTTCAGTCATATCATGTCCTTCCGGATTTGATTGTGCTTGAACGGCCATCGGCCCCAACCTATGACAGGGGCGCCCAAGACACAAACCGGAGTTCTCCTCATGGCTTTCCTGTCCGATACCCTGACCCGCGTCAAACCGTCGCCGACCATCGCCGTCACGACCAAGGCCGCGGAGCTGAAGGCCGCCGGTCAGGACGTGATCGGGCTGGGCGCCGGTGAGCCTGACTTTGACACGCCGCAAAACATAAAGGACGCGGCAAAAGCGGCCATTGATGCGGGAAAAACGAAATACACCGCTGTCGATGGCCTGCCAGAGCTGAAGGCCGCGATCTGCGCCAAGTTCAAGCGCGACAACGGGCTGGATTACGCGCCGGAGCAGGTCACGGTGGGCACCGGCGGCAAGCAGGTTCTGTACAATGCGCTGATGGCCACGCTGAACCCCGGCGACGAGGTGGTGATCCCCGCGCCCTACTGGGTCAGCTACCCCGACATGGTGCTGCTGGCGGGGGGCGAGCCGGTGATCGCCGAGGCCACCGCCGACACGGCCTACAAGCTGACCCCCGCCGCGCTGGACGCCGCGATCACGCCGAAAACCAAGTGGCTGATCTTCAACTCTCCGTCCAACCCCACGGGCGCGGGGTATACCTGGGACGAGTTGAAATCGCTGACCGATGTGCTGCTGCGCCACCCCCATGTCTGGGTCATGTCGGATGACATGTATGAACACCTTGTTTACGATGATTTCGAATTCTGCACGCCCGCGCAGGTGGAACCCGCGCTTTATGACCGCACGCTGACCGTGAACGGAGTGTCCAAGGCCTATGCCATGACCGGCTGGCGCATTGGCTACGCGGCGGGCCCCAAGGACGTGATCGGCGCGATGCGCAAGATCCAGTCGCAAAGCACCTCGAACCCCTGTTCGATCAGCCAATGGGCAGCGGTCGAGGCATTGACCGGCCCGCAGGACTACATTGCCGCGAACAACAAGACCTTCCAGCGCCGCCGTGACCTTGTGGTCGAGATGCTGAACGCCTGCGACGGCATCACCTGCCCGGTGCCCGAAGGCGCGTTTTATGTCTACCCGTCGATTGCGGGCTGCATCGGCAAGACCTCTGCGGGCGGTGCCACGATCGAGAATGACGAAGCCTTCGCCACCGCCCTGCTGGAAGAAAAGGGCGTGGCCGTGGTGTTCGGCGCGGCTTTCGGCACGTCGCCCGCCTTCCGCGTCAGCTACGCCACGTCGGATGACGCGCTGCGCGAGGCCTGCACCCGCATTCAGGATTTCTGCGCAGGGCTGACATAACCATGGGCAGCGGGCGCGACTATTATTTCCGCCCGCGCCCCGGTGGGGCCATGCTGCTGCGTATAGACTATGACGCCCGGCTGCGACGGTCCGAAATGCATCGGATCGCGGGGATTAACCGGGCGTCTGGGGCAGTGAGTGTCACGGAAGGGCATGAATTGACCGACACCGAGCGCGCGTTGATCGGTACATGGTTGACAGCGAAGAACGGGTTGGAGGGCGAGGCCGCGAAGGCCGCCGAGCAGATCGGCCATATCGCGCATTGGGCGCAGTTCCGCGCCAGCCCGGCAGAACTGGACGCCGCCAGCGAAGAGCTGCTTCTGGCCATGCAAGACCTGCGCGAGGTGCTGGTGCGCAAGGCCGCGCAACGCGCACGCAATACCGAATAGGGTTTTTCTGTGGTCGCCATGTGAAAAAACTTGGGGCAGCGCACGAATCTTTACCTGCCCTTAACTCTCTGGCGTCACCCTCGTAAGGGAATGAGGCGAGGTATAACGGATGGCGAAAGATTTGTTTTCTTCTCACCCACCCTTCACCCCACCCACGACGGAAGAGGACAGGCTGTCCTGGCTTCGTCTCATTCGCTCCCCTCGCGTGGGGCCGACGACATTTCACCGGCTGATGCGCGAACATGGCACGGCACAGGCCGCGCTGGATGCGTTGCCACAGGTCGCCAAGGCCGCCGGAGTGGACAATTACACGCCTTTCACCACAGATCAGGCCCAAGCCGAAATCGAACTGGCCCGCGCCAAGGGCGCGCGCATGCTGTGCTTCGGAACAGACGCCTACCCGGCCAGCCTTGCCGCGATTGCCGATGCGCCGCCGGTCTTGTGGTGCATGGGCGGGCGCAAACCGCTGTTGCAACCCATGGTCGCCCTTGTGGGGGCGCGCAACGCGTCCAGCCTTGGCACCCGCATGGCGCGGATGCTGGCCGAAGGGCTGGGGCTGGCGGGCTATACCATCGTGTCCGGCCTTGCGCGCGGGATCGACACCGCCGCGCACCAAGCCAGCCTGAAAACCGGCACCATCGCCGCCATGGGCGGCGGGGTCGATGTCATTTACCCCGCTGAAAACGCGGTGCTGGCCGCCGCGATTTCCGATCAGGGCCTGCGCCTGTCGGAACAACCCATGGGCACCTACCCGCAAGCGCGCCACTTTCCGCCGCGCAACCGCATCATTTCCGGCCTGTCCATGGCCGTCATCGTGGTCGAGGCGGCGGAAAAATCCGGCACCCTGATTACCGTCAAGGACGCATTGGAACAGGGGCGCGAGGTGATGGCGGTGCCCGGCCACCCGGTCGATGGGCGCGCGGGCGGTTGCAACCGGCTGATCCGCGACGGCGCAATGCTTGTCCGCAATGTCGAGGACGTGCTGGAGGTGTTGAACCGTCTGCGCGAAGATGCGTCCAAACCGGACCGCATCGCGACAGCGACAGCCCCAAAACCCGCACCCCCGGAAGATCTGAACCGCGCGATCCTGAACCTGCTCGGCCCCACCCCGATCCACGAGGATATGGTTATTCGCGACATGGGCGTTTCAGCAGCGTTGATCTCTCCCGCACTGGTCGCGCTGGAACTGGATGGCGCCGTGCAGCGTCATCCCGGCGGGCTGGTCAGCCGCGCATAGGGCGTGCCGCGCAAAAACGGTCCGCGGCATTGCGCGAAAAGACCTGCAACCACGCAAAGTTAAAGTGGGGCGCGTGACTGCGTATGAACGCGACACGCTCTAGGCGGCCTCTGCATCCAGCCCCTGTTCAGCCAGGAACTTCTCGGCATCCAGCGCGGCCATACAACCCATCCCGGCGCTGGTCACAGCCTGCCGATAGGTGTGGTCCGTCAGGTCGCCCGCCGCGAACACACCCGGAATGGAGGTGCGCGTGCTCCCCGGTTCCACCCAGACATAGCCGCCGGGCTGCATCTTCAACTGCTCCTTGACCAGCTCGCTGGCCGGACTGTGACCGATGGCGATGAACACCCCGTCACAGCTCAGTTCCTGCGCTTCGCCATTGCTGGCATGCGCCAGCCGAACGCCTTGAACCCCGCCGCCATTGGTGTCGCCCAAGACCTCTTCCAGCGTGTGATCCCAAATCACCTGCACCTTGGGATGGTTCAGCAGGCGGTGTTGCAGGATCTTCTCGGCCCGCAGGCTGTCGCGACGGTGCACCAGCGTCACCTTGGTGGCGAAGTTGGTCAGGAACAACGCCTCTTCCACCGCCGTGTTGCCGCCGCCCACGACGACGACTTCCTTGCCGCGGTAAAAGAACCCGTCGCAGGTCGCGCAGGCCGACACGCCCATGCCCTGGAATTTCTCTTCGGATGGCAGGCCCAGCCAGCGCGCCTGCGCCCCGGTCGCCAGTACAACCGTGTCGGCGGTGTAGACCGCGCCGCTATCGCCCACCGCGCGGAACGGCCGCACCGACAGGTCGAGCGATGCGATATGCTCGCTGATGATCTCGGTTCCCATCTCGCGCGCATGCGCTTCCATGCGCACCATCAATTCCGGCCCGGTCACCATCGTGTCACCCGGCCAGTTTTCGACCTCTGTCGTGATGGTCAGCTGGCCGCCGGGCTGGATGCCCTGCACCAGAACCGGTTCCAGCATGGCACGCGCGCCATAAACCGCCGCCGTGTACCCTGCTGGCCCGGAGCCGACAATCAACAAACGGGTGTGGCGCGGGCTGGTCATGACATATCCTTTCAGGCTGGTCCTGACTGGCAATCTAGGCATTCGGCCCGGCCACACAAGAGGGCATTCACTGCCATGTACCGAGAATTATTCTTGCCCATTGTTGAAATAATATTGCGCAAATTTGACAGGCCCCTTACATAAGTGCAAAACAAAGGAAGCGAAAGATGTCGGGCAGCAAGCTTGATCCGATCGACAGAAAGATCCTGGCCGAATTGCAGGCGGATGGTCGGATGACGAATGTCGAACTGGCCAAGCGCGTCGGGATCTCCGCGCCGCCCTGCCTGCGCCGCGTGCGCGCATTGGAAGATGCCGGGTTCATCCGCGGCTATCATGCGCAGGTCAACAGCCGCGACCTGGGGTTCGAGGTGCAGGTCTTCGCCATGGTCGGGTTGAACAGCCAGGCCGAAGCCGACCTGTCACGCTTCGAAGAAAGATGCCGCGACTGGCCGCTGGTCCGTGAATGCCACATGTTGAACGGCGAGATCGACTTTATCCTGAAATGTGTGGCCCCGGACCTCTCCAGTTTTCAGCGCTTCCTGACAGAGGATCTGCTGGCCGCTGACAACGTGATAACGGTCAAGACCTCTCTCGTGATCCGCGGGGCAAAGTTGGAACCGGGCGTGCCGTTCGACGTTCTGGAAGCGCGCGCGGCCGAGATCGAGTAACACGGCCGCGCGCGTGTCGGCTACCGCGCAATCGTCTCGGCCTGGACAAACATG
>JAAAPG010000071.1 GCA_009908405.1 Alphaproteobacteria bacterium
AGCTTGGTGGCCACGTCGATCTCGAAACCGATAAGCTCGCCTTCGGTGCTGCGCATGGCCCAGGGCACGAAGGTGGACATGCCCACGGTCAGCGTGCCGCGTTCCTGGATGGTGTCCAGAACGCTTTCCTGGGCCTGCGCGGCGGATGACAACACCGCGCCCAGCGCCATCGTGGCGGCAATGGTCATGGTTTTCAGGGATGGAAAGGTCATAACATCTCTCTCTGGTTGGTTAACGTTTGGGTCTGCTCAGGTAGTGCTCGAACAGGGTGATCGCGAAAGACAGGCTCACCGTCAGGAGCAGATAGATCCCGGCGACAATGAACCAAACCTCGAAGGCCATGAAGGTGTTCGACACAAGATTCAGCCCCTGCGTGGTCAGTTCCGCCAAGGCGATCACGCTGACGATGGCCGAGTGCTTTATGGTGGAAATCAGCAACCCCGTCAGTGGCGGCAGGATCAGCGGCATGGATTGCGGCACGATGATGTCGCGGTACTTGTCCCATGTGGTCAGGCCCACGGCATCGGCGGCCTCGTACTGGCCGCGGTCAATGCCGCGCAGCCCGCCGCGAATGATTTCGGCGGCGAAAGACCCTTCGTAGAACGCAAGGCACAGCACCCCCGCCCAGAACCGGTCGATCCCGATGATCGGGGCCAGCACGAAATACACAAGGAACAACTGCACCAGCAACGGGGTGTTGCGAATGGCTTCCAGGTAGCCCTTGGCCAGAACCCGCGCGGCGAAAGACCCCGACAGACGCGCCAAGGCGGTCAGAAACCCGATGACAATGGCCAATCCCCCGGCAATCACCGCGATCTCAATGGTCAGGATCAGCCCGCGCACCAAGGGGCCCCAGATGATCTCGCCCTCGATCTCGCGGTAAAAGAACGGCTCCACCCGGTACCACTGCCAGCGGTAATCCATGGCATCTATGCCGCGCCAGATCAGCCAGCCCAGCACGGCGAAGACGCACAACGCCTGCGCAAGCTGCCAGACCACCCCCGCACTGCGCCAAGCGTTGAAACCGACTGGCGGCCTGTCCCGGTTTGCTGCCAAAGCCTTGTTCTTCCCGTCTGGCCGAAGTGTCACGACAAGCTTACAGTTACTTGAAAGGCAGGTCCGCTGCCACCAAAATCCGGCACGCCGCCCAGCAGAGGTGGAAATGCGCCTGTATCCGAGGCCGTCAAGGGCCCGGTCACTCCCGGCCCATCTTGGCCAAGTACCCTTCGATCAGCGCGGTGTCAGAGGGGTTGTTCAACTCCCAGAACACCGCGCCGGGGGCCGATACCTCGACCACGCGCACGGGGTGGCCGTTTTCCAGGAAACGCAACTGTTCCAGTCCTTCCAGCGTTTCCAGCGGGCCGACATCCCAGCCCATATAGGCATCGAGCGCGGCGCGCCGGTAGGCGTATAGCCCGACATGATGGAACACCGGCACCACGCCATCGACCACGCCGCGCCCGTTGGTGAAGGGAATCACCTCTTTCGAGAAATAAAGCGCATGGCCCGACCGGTTCGCCACAACGGTCGTCGCCCCCACGCGCCCGGCGGCGCGGTCGGCGATGAAATTCTGCACGGCATCCGCGTCACACCGCAAGATGGGGGTGGCGATGCCGCAATCCGGGTCGGTCTGCATGGCCTGCACAAGGGCTGTCACGAAATGCGGTGGCGTCAGGGGCGCGTCGCCCTGCAAGTTGACGATGATCTCGGACGTGATCCCGGCGGCTTGCACCGCTTCGGCCACGCGTTCGGTGCCGTTGCGGCAGCTCTCGGCGGTCATGATGACCTCAGCCCCGATGCGCGCGGCCTCATCCGCGATGCGGCTGTCATCGGTCGCAACATACAGCATGGCCTGCACGCCCAGATCGGCCACGGCGGCGCGCCCCGCCTCGACCGAGCGTTGCAGCAGCGTTTTTGCCTGCCCCGACGCCCCGCGCAACGGCGCCAGTGGCTTGGCCGGGAACCGGCTGGACGCGTAGCGCGCCGGGATGAGGATGGCGATGTCGCTCATGCCGCCAGCCCCTTGGCCAGCGCGTCGAAGGCGCGCAGTTGTGCGATCAGCCCTTCCATCCGGTCGACCGGGATCATGTTCGGCCCGTCGGATGGCGCATTGTCCGGGTCTTCATGCGTTTCAATGAACAAGGCCGACACGCCCACCGCGCAGGCCGCGCGCGCCAGCACCGGCGCGAATTCGCGCTGCCCGCCGCTTGTCGCGCCTTGCCCGCCCGGTTGCTGCACCGAATGCGTGGCGTCGAACACCACCGGGTAGCCCGTCTGCGCCATGATCGGCAGGCCCCGGAAATCGCTGACCAGCGTGTTGTAGCCAAACGACGTGCCCCGGTCGCACAGCATGATCCGTTCGTTGCCCGTGGACGCGATTTTCGCGGCCACGTTGCCCATGTCCCACGGGGCAAGGAACTGGCCCTTTTTCACGTTGATCGCGGCGCCGGTTTCACCCGCCGCCAGCAGCAAATCCGTCTGGCGGCACAGGAAGGCCGGGATCTGCAACACGTCGCACGCTTGGGCGGCGGGCGCGCATTGGCGCGCGTCATGCACATCGGTCAGGACCGGGCAGCCGAATTCGTCGCGGATTTTAGACAGGATCGAAAGACCTTCCTCCATCCCCAACCCGCGCTGGGTGCTGATGGACGACCTGTTCGCCTTGTCATAGCTCGCCTTGAAGATGAAGCGCGTGCCCGTGGGCGCGCAAGCTGCCGCGATGCGTTCGGCCATCATGCGCGCGTGGTCCAGGCTTTCCAACTGGCACGGCCCTGTTATCAGGGCGAAGGGGTGCTTTTGGCCGATCTCGATGTCGCCAACCGTTAAGGTCCGTGCGGTGCTCATGGGTCAAGTCCTCTGTCGCCAGCCCCGTTGTGTGGCGCAGCGCAACGCTTGTCCAGCCCAGAGTGACCCCAAGGTCAGTCTTGCAGAAAACGACTCTCGAAATTCAACCGGATAAAATTGCGATAGCTGTTGAAATGAAACCACGCGACATCCCGCTGTGGCTTGACGATCGCGACGCCAAGCGCGCGGCCTTGAACATAGTGCTCCTCCGCCTCCAGTGCAGTGGCGGGGCGCAAGGTGCCAAAATGATCGGGCATAGCGGTTACGAAACCATCGATGGCGCGAGATTGCAGCCGGCGCGCATCGTTGACCACATTCGTGGCAAAATCGGTGCTGACCGTGTCATCCCGCAGCCAGCCCAGCAGCGCACAGCTATAATTCTTACCCGGTTCACGGGACTTTCCTGATTCGTCGGGAAAGATGGAGCCATCCATGCAAAGCTGACATTGTGCGCAAAAATCTTCGGTTGCGGTTGGGACCGGGCGCTCCTTCGGCGCCTGTATTGGCGCCTTGGCATCTGGCAGATCGGCGGCGAAATCCATCGCCTCGAAATGCGCCGCGAATTCGGCCTTGTACCATTCCGCGAGCGGTCGACCTTCGACGCCCCCGTTATGATACGTGTCTGTCCAGGCAATATCGCGTGCGGCGCGGGGAACCTGCAATGTGGTCATGCTCTAGCCCTCCTGTGGTCTTAGGCAGCATCTGCGAAGGCGGCGATTTCCTGCGCCACGTCTTCGAACATCGGCACAAGCGGCGCTGTCAGATGGCTCCGGTCGGCGAAGAACATCGCCACGTGACACAACTGCAACGCAAAATCGGGATGCAGGCCCACATCGTCCCGCGCAACAACCTTGCGCTTGGACTTCCAGCCACGCTTTGCGACTTCGGATTGCATGAGTTGCAAACGCTGAAGGGCATGAAACACCGTGTAAACCGACAGGTAGTCAAGCCACTCCTCGCGCGTGCCGGGAATGTCCGGATCGAAAGCATCGTGCACCATGTCAAACATGGTCCGGGCATCCAAAGGCCAGCTTTCATCCGCAATCAGGAAGGCGAAATCCTCGGCCCCGTGGCGTAACCCGCAATATTCGAAATCGAACCAGCGCAACGCGCCTGTTTCGTCCAGCGCGGCATTGCCAGACCGACAGTCCCATTTCACGAATTGGCGCGGTGTGACCGTCAGTGCCTCGAAAACCTTGAACCGGTTGAACCCTTTGCCGACCTTGGCGCCCTGCTTTTCCAGCTTGCGCACAGCGTTGACGAGGCGTGTGACCCATGCCTTGTTGGCGCCCAGCGGTGGCATGTATTTGTGCATTTCGGCAGCACGTCCGGCGCGCTGGATGGTGAACAGTCCTTCGACAGCCTTCATCGCGATCTGTTCACGGTCAGCGGACCCCGCTTCGAACATCGCGACATTCAAGCGGCGCTGGCCTGCATCAGATTGGAACAGCACATCATCGGTCAGCCCGAGGCATCGTGGCATCGCGGCGCATGTCGGACCCAGCTTGCGCAGGGCAAATGCTTCGACCCGTGTTCGGCGATAGTCATCGCGG
>JAAAPG010000219.1 GCA_009908405.1 Alphaproteobacteria bacterium
CGAGATCATCCGCGATGCCGCGCGCTTCTTCGAGGAAGGCGAGAAGATGCAACTGTCCTACGCGGTGGAAAACACCCACCGCACCGTGGGCACGCGCGCGTCCAGCCATATCGTGAAGCGGTTCGGCATGCGCAACAGCCTGCAACCCGACCACCTGACGGTCAAACTGACCGGCAGCGCGGGGCAGTCGCTGGGCGCGTTCGCGGCACCGGGCCTGAAGATAGAGGTGTTCGGCGATGCCAATGATTATGTCGGCAAGGGCCTGTCGGGCGGCATGATCGTGGTGCGCCCGCGCATGTCCTCGCCGCTGGTGACGCAGGACAACACCATCATCGGCAACACGGTTCTGTATGGCGCGACCGAAGGCTACCTGCTCGCCGCCGGCCGCGCGGGGGAGCGTTTCGCGGTGCGCAATTCCGGTGCGAAGGTCGTCATCGAGGGTTGCGGGTCGAACGGCTGCGAATACATGACCGGCGGTGTCGCGGTGATCTTGGGCTCCATCGGGGCCAATTTCGGCGCGGGGATGACGGGGGGCATGGCCTACCTCTATGACCCGGCAGGCGCGGTGGCGGACCTTATCAACATGGAATCGCTGGTGACCTGCCCGGTCACGGTCGCGCATTGGGAAGCCGAGCTGAAAGACCTGATCGCGCGTCACGCCGCCGAAACCGGGTCATCGCGCTCTGACGACATCCTGCGCAACTGGGACCGCGAGAAGGCCAATTTCGTGCAGGTCTGCCCGAAAGAGATGCTGGCCCACCTGCCGCATCCGATCAGCCATGATGATGCCGCGATCCCGGCAGAATAAGCGTGGAGTTGACGCAAGACATGAAAAGGCCCCGTGCAGACGGGGCCTTTTGCACTGCCGCTATGGTTTGACCGCTTATGGGCAAGCGGCTTCGTAATAGGTGCCATCGCCGCGCGCATAGGCGCAGGTGCCCGACTGCGTGTTGCGCGCCAACAAGGTGCCAGCGGCCGCGCCTGCGACGGTCCCGATAATGGCCCAATTGGTGTTTGCATCCAGCAGGTTTGCCACTGCCAAGCCACCGGCAGCCCCTGCCACGCCCCCCAGAACCTGGCGTTGCGTGTTGTCCATCTGGCACCCAGCCAGGGCGACGGTTGCGGCCACGATGGCCATGCTTGCGAAGTTTTTCATCTGCTCTCCTTTCCGGGGTGCATCCGACCCGTGATGATAACGGATCCTATCAAATTTTCTTGCCCTGTCACGGGGTGTCCGGCCCGGTGACGAAAATCACGGCATCAAGCGGCGATAATCCGCAAATCCAGCTCTGTGCGATCAAGCTGCACGGACAGGTTGGCCTGTTCCATCTTTGCCGCGTGTCGCAAGATCGGAAACTGGACCCGCGACGGGCCGATATCCTGCGGCCAGTCAGCATCATCGGACAGGATTCGCCACAAATCCTCCTCCAGCTTCAGTTTGTCCGACTGCGCCACCATGTGCAGCATCGTGTCGTCCAGCCTGCACTGGACACGCCCACCGTAGGGAAGCGCGGTTTCAATGCAAAGCAGGCATAAAAGCGCCAGCTTGACCTTGGGTTTCGGCAAGGCGTCTGTCGGCGTCCAGTCCAGATCGAACCGAGAGTGTGCAGCGTGGTCGCGCAGCAACCCGCGCAGTTCTTTTGCACCGATCATCTGATCGGCGCGCAACCGGCCAAAGGCGATGCGAAACAGGCGTATCCGGGCCTGCGCCTGTGTCACGCTGTCGCGCACAAGCGCCAATTCAGCGCCCGTGTCGCCGGGCGCCATTTCCAACAGCTCTACCCCATTGCCTATAGCCCCGAGCGGGCTGATAAGGTCATGGCAGATTCGCGCCGCAAGCAGGGCGGACAGGTCCGGCTGTGCCGGATCATCCGGTTCAGGTTCCGAAGTTGAAGGTGAAAGGTCATGTCGCATCATATTTTCGAGCCGGGCATGTTTGTAACCTGCCCTGCGCATCCGGAATGGGGGACGGGGCAGGTGCAGTCGCGTGTCGGGGATATCGTCACCGCCAATTTCGCAGAAACTGGAAAACAAGTCATGAACGTCACCTTGGTTCCATTAGAAGTTGTCTGGGATGTTAACGAGAAGCCCTGAACAACCCAAGCGTGTGGCAACCTCTTTGCCAGAAACAAACTGTTTCACTTGAATCGCATCCTCGCGGTAGCGTATGCGCTTCCGGACCAGTCATAACAGGACCGCCAAGACATGTGGCCCGTATCCAGTCCGCCGCAAGTTGGAACCTTGTCCACACGGTTGGCCTCCACTCCAGAAGATCTGCGCGCGGCGCAAGCGTTGCGGTACCGTGTTTTCGTGCAGGAACTGGGGGGGGATGGCCCGCTGGTGGATCACGACGCCGGGCTGGAACAAGACCTGTTCGACCCAGTGTTCGACCATCTGTTACTGATCGACACGGAGCGCGACGAAACGGTCGTTGGCGCGTATCGGTTGTTGCCGGGTGATCGCGTGGGCTCTGATGGCCGGTTTTACAGCGACGCGGAATTCGATCTTGCGCCATTGCGGCAATCGGGACGGCGCTTGCTGGAACTGGGCCGCTCTTGCGTTGATCCGGCCTATCGGGGCGGTGTGGCGATGATGCTGATGTGGCAGGCCCTTGCAGAATATGCCGTCGCGCAGCGCGCCGAAATCCTGTTCGGGGCCGCCAGTTTTCCGGGGGCAGACCTTGCAGAGCTCGCACAACCGCTAAGCTGGTTGCACCACACGCACCTTGCCGCGCCAGAATTACGGGTGCGCGCCCGGCCCTGTGACCTGGCGCATATCGTGCCAGCCGAGTGCCTTGACAGCCGCACGGCGCGGGCCGGTGTGCCGCCCTTGATCCGCAGCTATCTGCGGCTGGGGGCCAGCATCGGCGAAGGGGCTTTCGTGGATCATGCTTTCAACACGACCGATGTATGTATCCTGCTGGATGTCGCGCGGCTCAGTCGTCATGCCCAAAACCTGATCGGACGGATGGGATGAGCACCTGGGACTCGACCCGGCCGCCCCCGTCCATGGCTTTGACCCCGGCGCGGCGGTGGCGCGCGATCTGGCGTTTTGCAGTGCTTGCACTGGGCCTGATGGCCGGTTTGCTTGCCCTGCTGCTGGCGCGCGGGGCAGAGCGTGTCAGTCATGCCGGGGCGCGGCGCTATTCGCCCTATGTCGTTCGGGCGTATAGCGGGTTTCTGCTGCGCGTGATCGGGTTGCCCCTGACAGTGCGCGGCACCATGGTGCAGGGGCGCGCGGCCTGGGTGGCCAATCATGCGTCCTGGCTGGACATTTTCGTGCTCAACGCGATCACCCCCGCGCTTTTCGTCGCCAAGGCAGAGGTCGCGGACTGGCCCGGAATCGGACCATTGGCACGGATGGCCGGGACGGTGTTCATTCGCCGCGACCGTCGCGACGCGGCGGCGCAGACCCATGTTCTGGCGGCAGAATTCCGGCGGGGCCACCGGCTGGTGTTTTTTCCCGAAGGCACCAGCACCGACAGCACACTGGTCTTGCCCTTCAAGCCGACGCTGTTCCAGGCGTTTCTGGCACCCGACATGCCACGGAACATGAGGGTGCAACCCGTCTCTGTCCGCTACCACGCGCCCCAGGGGGCCGACCCCCGGTTCTATGGCTGGTGGGGCGGCATGGATTTTGCCAGCCATTTCCTGCGCGTTCTGGGGCAGGGCAGGCAAGGGCGGGTGACGGTTATTCTTCACCCGCCGATAGCCTGCGACCCCGATAAGGGCCGCAAGGCCCTGGCCGCCGCGTCCGAAGCCCATGTGCGCGCGGGGTTCGAGGCATCCTAGCGGTTGGCGTCCGCCGCTGCGCGCAGCGCCCCCATCAAGTCGTCGAGCAGGTTCTGGTAGCTCTCCGTGACCAAGCTGCCGCTGTCGTCGAAATGGTCTTTCGGGCTGGCGACCAGAACTTCCGGACCCATGAGCAGATGCGGGCGAAACGCCACCATCATCAGGCGCAGCGCGAATTGCGTGCGTTCGCCGCCCGCGCGGCCTGCCGTTGCCGACACAAGCGCCACAGGCTTGTCCGTCCAGGGCTGGCCGCCGCGGCTAAGCCAGTCGAGCGCGTTTTTCAGCGCGCCCGGCGGGGCCTTGTTGTATTCGGGGCAGGCGATGACCACGGCATCGGCGGCCTTCACCTGCTCTTTCAGGCGGGTGACGGCGTCGGGCATGCCCTGCGCTTCCACATCCTCGTTGAACAGGGGCAGGTTCAGGTCGCCTTCGACAAAGCTGGACGGGCCAAACGACTTTGCGGCGGCGTGCATCAGCTTGCGATTGTAGCTGTCCGCGCGCAGCGAGCCGCACAGGCCCAGCAACGTCAATTCACTCATGGTGTTTCCTTTCGTGTTTTCGCGTTAGCTAAGCGTAAGCTGCGGGAATGCAACCCGCTTGCGG
>JAAAPG010000164.1 GCA_009908405.1 Alphaproteobacteria bacterium
GCTGACACGCAAGCAGATCGAACTTCTGAAGCTGATCCATGACCGGATGGAAAAGGAAGGGGTCGCGCCGTCATTCGACGAAATGAAGGATGCGCTTGATCTGCGGTCGAAATCGGGCATCCACCGGTTGATTACGGCATTGGAAGAACGCGGGTTCATCCGTCGCTTGCCGCATCGTGCGCGGGCGATAGAGGTGCTGAAATTGCCGGATGCCGTCGGCAAGGGCGGGTTTGAAGCGCAGGTCATCGACGGCGGCGCGCCCGCCCAGGCCGCGCCGCCTGCACACGCGATGGCGGTTGAAGCGTCGGCGCTATCCTTGCCCGTCATGGGCCGTATCGCCGCCGGCACCCCGATCGAAGCGATCAGTGAACCCATGCGCGACATCGCGGTGCCCGGTGCGATGCTGTCGGGGCGCGGCGACCACTATGCGCTGGAAGTGCAGGGCGACTCGATGATCGATCTGGGCATCAACGACGGCGATATCGTTGTCATCCGCGAACAGACCACGGCGGACAATGGCGATATTGTCGTGGCCTTGGTCGATGATCTGGAAGCAACGCTGAAACGCTTCCGCAAGGTCGAGGGCATGATCGCACTGGAAGCGGCGAACCCGGCCTATGAAACGCGCCTTTTGCCCGCGTCTCGGGTCAAGGTACAAGGGCGTCTGGTCGGGTTGATCCGGTCATATTGATCTGATCGCGCAACCTGACTGGCCCGATGCCGAACGCGCGCCAGCCACGTTCCGTTTGGTAGTGGGTGCAAGGCGCGCGGGCTTCATCCGCGTCAAACCCGACCCTCGTTGCGGTTCTGTCAGCCGTCGCGCCCATGGATGCCGCCATCGCGCGTCCGCGTCAGACCAGCATTTCCTTGGTCGCTGTCCGCCGTCAGCTTCACATCCGTATAGTCCCGCGCGACGCGGTCGATGTCCCATTGCAGGCGTGTCATGAAGACGGGATCACCGTCGCTGTCGGTTGCCATGTGTTGTTTGTTCGCCGCGGCGAAAGCCTCGACCGCCGATTGCGTGCCCCGAACCCAGCGCGCCGAGGTGAATTGGGTCGGCTCGAACCGCACCGGCAGGCCGTATTCCATCTCGATCCGGCTGGCCAGAACCTCGAATTGCAACTGGCCGACCACGCCCACGACGAAACCCGACCCGAACGCGGGCTTGAACACCTTGGCTGCGCCTTCCTCGGCGAATTGCAACAACGCTTTGTCCAGGTGCTTGGCCTTCAGCGGATCGCCCGCGCGGCAGGCTTGCAAGAGTTCGGGCGCAAAGGACGGGATACCGGTGAAGCGCAGCGCCTCGCCTTCGGTCAGCGCGTCGCCAATCCGCAACTGCCCGTGGTTGGGGATACCGATGATATCGCCCGCCCAGGCTTCTTCCGTCACCTCGCGGTCTGCGGCGAGGAACAAGACCGGGTTGGCCACGGCCATCTGCTTTTTTGAGCGCACATGAAGCAACTTCATGCCCCGCTCGAAATGCCCCGAGGCCAGCCGCACAAAGGCCACGCGGTCGCGGTGTTTCGGGTCCATATTGGCCTGAACCTTGAACACGAAGCCCGTGACCTTGCTTTCTTCGGGGGCCACCTGGCGCTTTTCCGCGCGCAAAACCTGCGGCGCGGGCGCGTAGGCGGCGATCCCGTCCATCAGTTCTTTCACACCGAAGGAATTGATCGCGGAGCCGAACCAGATGGGCGACAGATGCCCTTCCAGCACCGATTTCACGTCCAGCGGCGGCAACAATTCGCGCGCCATGGCGACCTCTTCGCGCAACTGTTCCAATTGCGCGGCGGGGATGTGCGCTTCCATTCTCGGGTCGTCCAGCCCGTCCAACACCACGCTTTCACCGCGCTTGTTGCGGTCGGCGCGGTCCATCAGTTCCAGCCGGTCGTTGATCAGGTCGTAACAACCGATGAAATCCGCCCCCATGCCGATGGGCCAGCTTGCGGGTGTCACGTCGATCGCAAGGTTCTGCTGGATCTCGTCAATAATGTCGAACGTGTCGCGGCTTTCGCGGTCCATCTTGTTGCAGAAGGTCAGGATCGGCAGATCGCGCAGGCGGCAGACCTCGAACAGCTTGCGGGTCTGGGATTCGACCCCTTTCGCCCCGTCGATGACCATGATCGCGGCATCCACTGCGGTCAGAGTGCGGTGCGGTAGGTGTCCTCGGAAAAATCCGAGTGGCCGGGCGTATCCACCAGGTTATACCGATATGTCGCGAAATCGAACGACATGGCAGAGGCCGAGACGGAGATCCCCCGGTCCTTTTCCATCTGCATGAAATCCGACCGGGTGCGCCGGGCTTCGCCCTTGGCGCGCACCTGCCCCGCCATCTGGATCGCGCCGCCGAACAACAGGAATTTCTCGGTCAGCGTGGTCTTGCCCGCATCGGGGTGCGAGATGATCGCGAAGGTGCGGCGGCGCGCGATCTCGGGCGGCAATTCGGGGCGATTTGTGTGTTGGTCCAGCATGCCCCGCGCATAGCGCGCGCGGCGCGCCAAGACAAGCGCCGGACAAGGCAGGCCCCTGCGCGAAAGCCCCTTTCGCCTGCGCGGGCGCCGGGCTATGACGGGCGCATGTTGAAAACCCGTGTCATCCCCTGTCTGGACGTGGCCGATGGCCGTGTCGTCAAAGGTGTCAATTTCGTGGACCTGCGCGACGCGGGCGATCCGGTCGAAGCCGCGCGCGCCTATGACGCGGCGGGCGCGGATGAGCTGTGTTTCCTGGACATTCACGCCACGCATGAAAACCGCGGCACGATGTATGATCTGGTCACGCGCACGGCGGAACAGTGCTTCATGCCGCTGACCGTGGGCGGCGGTGTGCGCACGCCCGAGGATGTGCGCGCCTTGTTGCTGGCCGGCGCGGACAAGGTCAGCTTTAATTCCGCCGCGGTGTCCGACCCCGATGTGGTGGCCCGCGCTGCCGACCGGTTCGGCAGCCAGTGCATTGTCGTGGCGATAGATGCCAAGACCGTCAGCCCCGGCAAGTGGGAGATTTTTACCCATGGTGGGCGCAAACCAACCGGCATTGACGCGGTGGAATTCGCCCGCACCGTGGCGGCCAAGGGGGCCGGGGAAATCCTGCTGACCAGCATGGACCGCGACGGCACGCGCACGGGGTTCAACCTGCCCCTGACCCGCGCGATTGTCGATGCGGTGGGGGTGCCCGTTATCGCCTCTGGCGGGGTGGGCAATCTGGATCACCTGGTCGAGGGGGTCACAGAGGGCGGCGCGAGTGCCGTTCTGGCCGCGAGCATTTTCCATTTCGGCGAATTCACCATCGGGCAGGCCAAGGAGCACATGGCCGCCGCGGGCATTCCGATGAGGCTGTCATGAGCGCGCTGGAAAGATTGGCCGCAACGATCGAAGCGCGCAAGGGCGCGGACCCGGACGGGTCTTGGACCGCCAAGCTGCTGGCCAAGGGGCCGGACAAATGCGCCGAGAAATTCGGCGAGGAAGCCATCGAGGCCGTGATCGAGGCCGTCAAGGGCGACCGCGTGCGCCTGACCTCTGAAGCGGCGGATGTGCTGTATCACCTGCTTGTGATGTGTGCGGCACGTGATGTTTCGTTGGCGGATATAGTGGCGGAACTGGCCCGCCGCGAGGGCACGTCCTCCGGTCTGGCGGAGAAGGCCAGCCGCAAGGGCTGACTTGCCAACCGTCCCGGACGGGCGTAAACCGTTCACATGTTAACTCAACAAGGCGGGCCGGGGCATGACCGACTGGCTGTTATCGCTGGTGGGCACGCCAGAGGGCGCGCGGCTGGCCACGGTGCTGGCGCTGGTCTCTGCCATATCGCACGCCACCTTCGGGGCGTTGCAAAAGGGTGCGCATGACCCGTGGTTGACGCGCGGCGCGATCGACGGGGCGACGGTGACCTTGTCACTGCCGCTTGTCGCCTTTTGGGCCGGACTGCCCCCACCCGGCATGTGGCCGGTGCTGCTGGGCGTGGTCGTGGTGCATTTCGCCTACAAACTGACCATGGCGCTGGCTTATGCGCGCGCGGCCTACACCGTGGTTTACCCGGTGGTGCGTGGCACCGGGCCAATTGTGACGGTGCTGGCCGCGATGGTGGTGTTCGGCGAAAGCTACGGGCCGGTGCAATGGCTGGGCGTGGCGTTGCTGTCGGGCGGCATTTTGCTGCTGGCGCTGCGCAACCTGTCGGAAGAAACGCTGGACCCGCGCGCGCTGCAACTGGGTTTGCTCTGGGCCATGGCAGGCGGCGCGCTGGTCGCGGCCTACACCACCTATGACGCCTGGGCGATCCGGCTGTCGGGCGACCCGCTGCGCTTTCTGGTGTGGTTTTTCCTGTTCAGTTCCATAGACTTCGCACTGATCGGGCTGTGGCGCTACCGCCGTATGCCCGATGCCCCC
>JAAAPG010000217.1 GCA_009908405.1 Alphaproteobacteria bacterium
GCAGAATTGATTATTCTGGTTTAACACATAATCCACATATCTGCCGGAGGTTCTATTGCAACGATACCCGCGCAACATGACAGGCTATGGGGCCACCCCGCCCGCAGCCAACTGGCCCAACGGCGCGAAACTCGCCATCTCGTTGGTGCTGAACTACGAAGAGGGCGGCGAGAATTGCCTGCTGCATGGCGATGCCGCGTCCGAAGGGTTCCTGTCCGACATTCCCGGCGCCGCGCCGTGGCCGGGCCAACGCCACTGGAACATGGAATCGATCTACGACTACGGCGCGCGGGCCGGGTTCTGGCGGTTGCACCGGCTGTTCACGGGGCGCGACCTGCCCGTCACCATCTTCGGCGTGGCCAGCGCTTTGGCGCGCGGCCCCGAACAGGTGGCCGCCATGCAAAGCGCGGGGTGGGAGATTGCCAGCCACGGCCTGAAATGGGTGGAACACCGCGACATGCCCGAAGCGGAGGAGCGCGCCGCGATTGCCGAGGCGATCCGCCTGCACACAGAGGTCACGGGCGCCGCCCCGCGCGGCTGGTATACCGGGCGCTGTTCCACCAACACCGTGCGTCTGGTGGCCGAAACCGGGGCGTTCGACTGGATTTCCGACACTTACGACGACGACCTGCCGCATTGGGTGGAATTTGGCGACCGCGACCAGTTGATCCTGCCCTATACGCTGGAAGCCAACGACATGCGCTTTGCCACCGCGCCGGGCTGGGTCACCGGCCGCGATTTCGAGGATTACCTGACCGACGCCTTCGACACGCTCTATGACGAGGGCGTGGCAGGCGCGCCCAAGATGCTGTCCATCGGGCTGCATTGCCGCCTGATCGGGCGTCCGGGCAAGATCGCGGGGCTGATGCGCTTCCTGGACCACGCCATGGCGCATGACGGCGTGTGGTTCGCCACGCGCGGGGATATTGCACGCCATTGGGCGGCGCAGCACCCGCATACGCGCCGCGCGCGGCCCTCTGCCATGGACCGCGATACATTCGTCACCAAGTTTGGCGGTATCTACGAACACTCGCCTTGGGTCGCCGAAGCCGCCCATGCGCTGGAACTTGGCCCCGCGCATGACAGCGCCGTGGGGCTTGCCAATGCCATGGCGCGCGCGTTCCGGTCGGGCAGCGATGACGCGCGGATGCAGGTCTTGCGCGCGCACCCGGACCTTGCGGGCAAACTGGCCAGCGCCAAGCGGCTGACCGCCGAGTCGACGGCAGAGCAATCGAGCGCGGGCCTCGATGCGCTGACGGATGACGAGCGCGCCACCTTCCAGCGGCTGAACACCGAATATGTCGAAAAGCACGGCTTCCCCTTCATCATCGCGGTGCGCGACAACACCAAGGACAGCATCCTCGCCGCGTTCCACACCCGGATCGACAACGACACCGCGACCGAATTCGAAACGGCCTGCGCGCAAGTGGACCGCATCGGCGCGCTGCGGCTGATGGAACTCCTGCCATGACAGCTTCATCTTGCCATAAATACTCACGACACGGCGCCAGGGGCCGGGCATGACGCAAGTGCTGCAAGCCCACCCCCTGACCGCCGAAGCCTTCGCCCCTTTCGGCGATGTGCTGGATGCCACCGGCGCGCCCGACAAGCTGATAAATCAGGGCCTGTGCGGGCGGTTCCATGACCGGGCGCAGGTTGATTTCGGTCCGGATGGCCGCGCCGGGATCTCTATCTTCAACGCGGAGCCGCGCGCCCTGCCCTGCCCGCTCGACATGGTCGAGCGGCACCCCGACGGATCGCAAGCCTTCATCCCCATGCACCAGAACCCGTTTCTGATCGTCGTGGCCCCGGACGCCAGCGGCACGCCCGGCACGCCGCTGGCCTTCGTCACCGATGGCGCGCAAGCGATCAACTTTCACCGCAACACGTGGCACGGGGTGCTGACACCCCTCGCCGCGCCGGGGCTGTTCGCGGTCATCGACCGCATCGGCCCCACCCCGAACCTGGAGGAGCACTGGTTCACCACCCCGTGGGAGGTGCAGACCGCCTGACCACAGCACACCCCGCGCGACCGGACCCGCCCTGGCGGACCGATCGCGCATGTCTTTGGAGGAGGACAGACAATGGCAGACAATACCCTCGGCACGCCCGAGCAACTGCGCGACGTGAACTACATGCCGCCCATACACAAGGCGATCCCGCTGGGCGTGCAGCATGTGCTGGCGATGTTCGTGTCGAACGTGACACCCGCGATCATCGTGGCGGGCGCGGCGGGGTTTGGCTTCGGCTCGAACTCGCCTGATTTCCCGAACCTGATCTACATGATCCAGATGTCGATGTTCTTTGCAGGTGTGGCCACGCTGCTCCAGACCATAACCTTCGGCCCGGTGGGGGCGAAAATGCCCATCGTGCAGGGCACGTCATTCGCGTTCATCCCCATCATGATCCCGCTGGTCGCGGGCAAAGGGGTCGATGCGATGGCCGCCGTCATGGGCGGCATCCTCGTGGGCGGGCTGTTCCACGCGGCCTTGGGCACCGTGATCGGGCGCATCCGCTTCGCGCTGCCGCCCCTGGTGACCGGGCTGGTCGTGACCATGATCGGGCTGGCACTGGTGCAAGTGGGCGTGCAATACGCCGCCGGGGGCGTGCCCGCCATGGGCACCGACGCGTTCGGCGCGCTCGACAGTTGGGCCGTGGCGCTGGTGGTGATCTTCGTCACGCTGGGGCTGAAATTCTTCACCCGCGGGATGCTGGCGATTTCCGCCGTCCTGCTGGGCTTGCTGGCCGGTTACGCGGTGGCCTTTGCCATGGGCATGGTCAGTTTCGACAACGTGGGCCGCGCGGCCACCTTCGCCCTGCCCAACCCGCTGCATTTCGGGCTGGAATTCACCGCCGCCGCGATCATCGGGTTCTGCGCCATGGCGTTCGTCTCGGCGGTCGAAACCGTGGGCGACATCTCTGGCATCGCCAAGGGCGGCGCGGGGCGCGAGGCGACCGATGGCGAGATTTCCGGCGCGACCTTTGCCGACGGGCTGGGCACGGCGGTGTCGGGGCTGTTCGGCGCGCTGCCCAATACCAGCTTCAGCCAGAATGTGGGCCTGATCGCCATGACCGGCGTCATGTCGCGCCATGTCGTGACCATCGGCGCGGTGCTGCTGATCGTGGCGGGGCTGTTCCCCAAGGTCGGCGCGGTCATTTCCACCGTCCCCATCGAGGTGCTGGGCGGCGGCGTGATCGTGATGTTCGGCATGGTCGTGGCCGCCGGTATTTCCATGCTGTCGGACGTGCACTGGAACCGCCGCAACATGGTGATCTTCGCGATCGCGCTGTCACTTGGGCTGGGGTTGCAACTGGAACCCTCGGCGCTGCAGCACCTGCCCGACACGCCGCGCGTGCTGCTGACCTCGGGCATTCTGCCCGCCGCCTTCATCGCCATCATCCTCAACCTGATCCTGCCGCAGGACCTGGCAGGGGAAGCGACGGAAGAGGTCTCTGGCGGGATGCATGGCGCGGGCGCGGGGCTGGACCCGGCGGACCGCAAGGGCTGACATGGACGGCTGGCGCGGGGTGTTTTTCCCGCGCCACCCCTTGACGGCTGCGGGCGGAGGTCTCTTATAGAGAGCAGCCGAACCCATAATGAAAGACGAGGAAAGCATGGCATTTTCACTTCCCGACCTTCCCTACGCACATGACGCGCTGGCCGACCTGGGCATGAGCGCCGAGACGCTGGAGTTTCACCACGACATCCACCACAAGGCCTATGTCGACAATGGCAACAAGCTGATCGCCGGCACCGAGTGGGACGGCAAATCGGTCGAGGATATTATCACCGGCACCTACCAGTCGGGCGCCGTGGCGCAGTCGGGCATTTTCAACAATGCCAGCCAGCACTGGAACCACACCCAGTTCTGGGAAATGATGGGTCCGGGCACCGGCGGCATGCCGGGCGAGCTGGAAAAAGCGCTGACCGAAAGCTTCGGCTCGGTCGAGAAGTTCAAGGAAGAATTCGCCGCCGCGGGCGCGGGCCAGTTCGGCTCTGGCTGGTGCTGGCTGGTCAAGGACAAGGACGGGTCGCTGCGCGTGACCAAGACCGAAAACGGCGTCAACCCGCTGTGCTTCGGACAGACCGCGCTGCTGGGCTGCGACGTGTGGGAGCACAGCTACTACATCGACTTCCGCAACAAGCGCCCGGCTTACCTGTCCAACTTCTTGGAAAAGCTGGTGAACTGGGAAAACGTCGCCGCGCGCATGTGATCCGGTTCAGACGTCCACGCGTTGAAAAGGCGCCCGATCGGGCGCCTTTTTTCATGTCCTGAGCCTGTGACGCGGAACAAGGGCGCAGCCCGCCGCGTCATCGGCGGGCCGGCCCGCGGCCTGCCGATTGGCCGACGCTGCCACGCAGCTCCGATGT
>JAAAPG010000293.1 GCA_009908405.1 Alphaproteobacteria bacterium
CGATGCGGATGCCGTCATTGCGGTCCCACGCCCCCGCTTGGTAGTCCCAGAAGGTGTAGCTTTCCGGCGCCTGCGTGCGGGCGCGCAGGGCGTCGGTCAGGCCAAGGTTCAGGATCGACCGGAATGCCGCGCGGGACGGCAAGCGATAGAGCGCGTCGTTTTCCCAAGCCTTGGGCCGGGCGGCGTCTTCGGCCTGCGGGATGATGTTGTAGTCGCCCAGCATGACGAAAGGGGTTTCCGCTGCCAGCAAAGCCTCTGCCCGCGCGCGCAGGCGGTCCATCCACGCCAGTTTATAGGCGTATTTGCCGCCCGGCACCGGCGCGCCGTCTGCGTCCAGGTCTACCGGGTTGCCGTTGGGCAGGTATAGCCCGCAGACGCGCAAATCACGGTCCGCCCCCTGCACCGTCGCTTCGATATACCGCGCCTGCGCGTCGTCATCATCGCCGGGCAGCCCGCGCGTGACATCCGACAGCGGCAGCTTGCTGGCAATCGCGACACCGTTGAAGCCCTTTTGCCCGTGGGTTTCCAGATGGTAGCCGCGGTCTGTGAACATCTCGCGCGGGAACGCCTCATCCACCGATTTGATTTCCTGCATCACCAGCACGTCGGGCTGAAACGCATCCAGCCAGCGGGCCAGCGCGGGGCCGCGCGCCTTTATGCCGTTGATGTTGAAGCTGACCAGTTTCATGCGCACCCCCTGCGTTTTGGGGCGCATGTTTGCCCCGCCCGGTCGGGCAGGGCAAGGGGTTACTCGGCCGCGACGGGTTCGCGGTCCACCAGCGCCACGATATCCATCATGATCTGGTTGAGCTTGAAATCCTTGGGGGTATACACCTTGGCCACGCCCATGGCGCGCAGGCGCTCGGCGTCCTCATCGGGGATGATGCCCCCGACGATGACCGGCACATGGCCCAGCCCTTCGGCGCGCATCTGCTCCATCAGCTCGCCCATCAGCGGGATGTGGCTGCCCGACAGGATGGACAGGCCCACGACATGTGCATCCTCGTCGCGCACGGCGGCGACGATTTCGGCCGGCGTCAGGCGGATGCCCTCATAGGCGATTTCCATCCCGCAATCGCGGGCGCGCGCGGCGATCTGCTCGGCCCCGTTGGAATGACCGTCCAGCCCCGGCTTGCCGACCACGAATTTCAGTTTGCGGCCCAGCTTGGTGCTGACGGCATCGACGGCCTCGCGCACGTCTTCCAGCCCCTCGGTGCGGTTGGACGGCGCGCGCGCCACCCCGGTCGGGCCGCGATACTGGCCAAAGGCCGCGCGCACGGTTTCGCCCCATTCGCCGGTCGTGGCCCCCGCCTTGGCCGCCGCGATGGACGGGGCCATCACGTTGCGCCCGTCGCGCGCGGCGGCGCGCAGATCGGCCAGCGCCGCTTGCACCGCGGCCTGGTCCCGGCTGGCGCGCCAGTCGTTCAGGCGGGCGATCTGGTCGGCCTCTGCATCCGGGTCCGCGACCATGATCGTGTCCTCGCCCGTGGTCAGCGGCGAGGGTTCCGTGGTCGTGAACTTGTTCACCCCCACGACGGTCGTCCCGCCTGTTTCGATGCCGGTGATGCGCTCTGCATTCGCTTCGACCAACCGCGATTTCATGTAGTCGATGGCCTTGACCGCGCCGCCCATTTCGTCGATGCGGGCCAGTTCCTCGCGCGCGCCCTGCGACAATTCTGCGACTTTGCGGTCAATCGCGGGGTTGTTGTCGAACAGGTCGTCATATTCCAGCAGGTCGGTCTCATAGGCCAGAACCTGTTGCAGGCGCAGCGACCATTGCTGGTCCCAGGGGCGCGGCAGGCCCAGCGCCTCGTTCCAGGCGGGCAGTTGCAAGGCGCGGCAGCGGGCCTTTTTCGACAGGGTCACGGCCAACGCCTCGACCAGGATGCGGTAGACGTTGTTTTCCGGCTGCTGTTCGGTCAGGCCCAAGGAGTTCACCTGCACGCCGTAGCGGAACCGGCAATATTTCGGGTCGTCAATGCCGTAGCGGGTGCGGCAGATTTCATCCCACAGGTCCACGAAGGCGCGCATCTTGCACATCTCGGTGACAAAGCGGATGCCCGCGTTCACGAAGAACGAAATCCGCCCCACCATCTGCGGGAAATGCTCGGCAGGCACCTTGGTTTTCAGGTCATCCAGCACCGCGCAAGCCGTGGCCAGCGCGAAGGCCAGTTCCTGCTGCGGTGTCGCGCCCGCTTCCTGCAAGTGGTAGGAACACACGTTCATCGGGTTCCACTTGGGCAGATGTTCGCGCGTGTAGGCCGCGACATCGGTAATCATCCGCATCGACGGCTCCGGCGGGCAGATATATGTCCCGCGCGACAGGTATTCCTTGATCAGGTCATTCTGCACCGTGCCGCTCAGCTTGGACACGTCGGCGCCCTGTTCTTCCGCCACCGCGATATACAGCGCCAGTAGCCACGGCGCGGTCGCGTTGATGGTCATGGACGTGTTCATCTGCTCCAGCGGGATCTGGTCGAACAGCAGGCGCATGTCGCCCAGGTGGCAGACCGGCACGCCGACCTTGCCGACCTCGCCCTTGGACAGTTCATGGTCGCTGTCATAGCCCGTCTGCGTGGGCAGGTCGAAGGCCACGGACAGGCCCGTCTGCCCCTTGGACAGGTTGTTGCGATAGAGCGCGTTCGACGCCCGCGCGGTCGAGTGCCCGGCATAGGTGCGAAACAGCCAGGGCTTGTCTTTCTGTGGCGTGGCTTGGGTGTCGGTCATCGGGGCCTCCGGCAAGCGTGCGAAACTTTCTTGCCTGAACACCTGCAAAAGGCGCAAGATAATGTCAAGCGAGAATCGCTGCATTGCGGCAAATGGCGCATGGCCGGTCAGCATGTTACGTTGAGCCCAAAACGCCTTTACAAAGAAAGACAAGGTAATGTGGGAAGACCGCTTCAACACGCCCGACTATGTTTTTGGCATCGACCCCGCCGCCGCCCTGCGCGACCATGCCGCATGGCTGGTGCCGGGCCAGCGCGCGCTGGCCGTGGCGGATGGCGAGGGTCGCAATTCGGTGTTCATGGCTGAGCGCGGCCTGCACGTGACCGCCGCCGATTACGCGCCCTCGGCGCTTGCCAAGGCGCGCGCGCTGGCCGATGCGCGCGGCGTGACGGTCGATTTTCAGCAAGTCGACCTGTTGGCCGATTGGCCCGATACATGGCGCGGCGCGTTCGACCTGGTGGTGGGCATCTTCATTCAGTTCACCGGGCCGACGGACCGGTCGGCTATGTTCGCGCGCATGGCCAAGTGCCTGCGCCCCGGTGGTGTTCTGGTCCTGCATGGCTACCGCCCGGAACAACTCGCCTATGGCACCGGCGGGCCGCGCGCGGTGGAAAACCTGTATACAGGGGACATGTTGCGCGCCGCCTTTCCCGGCTGGCAGATCGCGGAGTGCCGCACCTATGACCGCGATATTCGCGAAGGCACGGGCCATGCAGGCATGTCCGCGCTGATCGACTTCATCGCCCGCAAACCCGGATGACAGGTTTTGCTTGCTTTTTGAAAAATTGGTAATATTATTTTACCAATACTGGCTGGGAGGACCGACCATGGACATGCCGATTCCGAATGCGACCATCATGGGCAAGCGCGACCGGGTCATCGCCCGGCTGGCAGATGTCTTGCCGCCCGAGGCGCTGATCTTTGACGAAGCCGAGCGCCGCGCCTATGAATGCGACGCGCTGACCGCCTATCGTTGCCTGCCCCTGGCCGTTGTCCTGCCCGACAGCACCGAACAGGTCGCCGCGATCATGAAAATCTGCCATGACGAAGCCGTGCCGGTCGTGCCGCGCGGGTCGGGCACCTCGCTTGCGGGCGGCGCTTTGCCGACCGAAGATTCGATCATCCTTGGCGTTGCCCGCCTGCGCGAGGTTCTGGAGGTGAGCCTGGAGGATCGCATCATCCGCGTGCAATCGGGCATCACCAACCTGGCCGTGACGGGAGAGGTCGAAGGCGACGATTTCTTCTACGCGCCCGACCCAAGCAGCCAGTTGGCCTGCGCGATTGCCGGGAATATCGCGATGAATTCGGGCGGCGCGCATTGCCTGAAATACGGCGTGACCACCAACAACCTGCTGGGGGTGACGCTGGTCACCATGGCGGGAGAGGTGATCGAACTGGGCGGCGCGCATCTGGACGCGGCGGGCTATGACCTGCTGGGGCTGGTCTGCGGGTCGGAAGGCCAGCTTGGCATCGTGACCGAAGCGACCCTGCGCATCCTGCCCAAGCCCGAAGGCGCGCGCCCGGTGCTGATGGGGTTCGACAGCAACGAGGTGGCAGGCGCCTGCGTCTCCGACATCATCAAGGCGGGCGTGCTGCCGGTGGCAATCGAATTC
>JAAAPG010000108.1 GCA_009908405.1 Alphaproteobacteria bacterium
CTCCGCGGCGGAGGTGAACCAATCCCGCGCGTCGTCCCCCGCGCGCAGCGCCAGCACGCCAAGGTTATGCTGCGCCACGACATCGCCGCGCTCTGCCAAGGGCTGCCAGATGGCGCGGGCGGCCTCTGCGTCCCCTGCGCGCAGCGCGGCCAGCCCATCGGCGGCGCGCAGTTGCGCCTGCGCCGGACCGGCGATCAGACAGAGCATTCCGATAATCCACGTCCAGCGCATGATTGACCCCATCGATTCCGCCCCCTATAGGCCGCACGCCCGGCAGTGTCACGCCATTGAGAGAGTTTGCGCGCGGGGGTTGTGCCGCTTATGCCGATGCCAGAAAGGACCGCCCATGGATGCAGCAGAGATCACCGCATTGTTCACCCGCGCGGACGGACAGTTTTTCTGCGCGCGCTGGGGGCGGCCCATCGTGCCGGTGGTGTTCGGGGTGGAAGAAGCGACGCTGCAAACGGTGAAGGGCGCCTTGGAAGCCGTGGTCGCCCTTGCCAATCACAAGATGGCCGAGACAGACCCCGAACTGGGTGCGAACCTGATGGTGTTCTTTTTCCGCGACTGGGCGGAATTGCTGGAGGTGCCGAACCTGGACCGTCTGGTTGACGGGCTGGGACCATTGGTCGCGCGCCTGCAAGCGGCGGAGGCCAACCAATACCGCGTGTTCCGGTTCGACGCGGCCAACGCGATTCGCGCGGCTTTCGTGTTCATCCGCATGGATGACGCACTGTCGGACGTGCCTGCCGAAACGCTGGCGTTGTCCCAGGCGGTGCAAGTGATCCTGCTGTGGTCCGACACGGCGTTTACCGACCGCTCCGCATTGGCGGTGGCGGGCGGCCAAACCATCTTGCGGCCAGAGATCGGCGCGCTCATACGCGCGGCCTATGACCCGGTGCTGCCCGCCGTCGCCACCGACCCCACCCATGCGCTGCGGCTGGCCGCACGGATGGGGGATGTGCAATAGCCCTAGCTGCGCGGCATGACGGCAATTTCAGGCACATTGGCGCGCTCGGGTTGGGTCAGCGCGAACAGCGCGGCTTCGGCGATATCTTCGGGCTTCAGCTTGTCGGGCTTGGGGTCCGCGAAAAACGGCGTATCGACCATGCCCGGCGCGATCAGCGTGCAGCGCCCGCCCCAGTCGCGCATTTCCTGCGCCATGTTGCCCGCGTAGCCCTGCACGAACCATTTGCTGGCCCCGTAGATGGACCCCGGCAAATGCACTTTCCCGGCCACAGACCCGGTCATAAGCAAATGCCCCTTGGTCTTGCGTAGCTCCGGCAGCGCGGCGCGCGTTGTGTACAGCAACGCCATGATGTTCAGGTCGATCATGCGGCGCCATTCGTCCGGGTCGCCCGCTTCGGTTCCGGGCGTGTCCAGACCCACACCGGCATTGGCAAAGGCCGCGTCAAGGCCGCCGAAATGCTCGACCGTGCGCGCGACCGCGTCTTCCTGCGCCAGCAGATGCGTGGCATCGCCGGGTATGGCGAGGGCCGTGTCGCCCAGTTCGGCCTGCAATGCGGTCAGCTTGTCCTCGCTGCGGGCGAACAGGGCCACGTTCCAGCCAGCGGAAGCTGCCGCGCGCGCGGTGGCCGCCCCGATCCCGCTGGACGCGCCGGTGATAAGAAGGGTTTTGCGATCTGACATGTAAGCCTCTTTCTTTGCGTGCTTCGATGCTTCACATATGCAGCATCAGGCTGCTCACAACCTCTTGCCGTGCCGGGATGTTGGGGTTACGCCGCGTCGCAGACCACATCGCAGGCCAACCATGACCCATACCCACCGGATCCGCGTCTATTACGAAGATACCGACCTGGCCGGGATCGTCTATTACGCGAATTACCTGAAATTCATCGAACGCGGGCGCAGCGAATGGGTGCGCGAAATGGGGATCGACCAAGCCCGGCTGAAGGCCGACGGGGGCGGCGTGTTCGCCGTGCGCCGGGTGGTGGCCGACTACCGCGCGCCTGCCCTGTTCGACGATCTGCTGGATGTGCAGACCCGTTACCTTGGCCATTCCGGCGCGCGGTTGGTGCTGCATCAGGCGGTGATGCGGGGCGACAAGCTGCTATTCGAAGCAGAAGTGACGCTGGTCTGCATTAACGATGCGGGCCGCCCCATGCCCCTGCCCGACAGCCTGACGGTGCATTTTCGGTGAAAAACCGCCGCAGACCCCGGAATAAACCAAAAGCATAACGCCATCGTGTTGGTAGACCGCTTGTCTTGCTGTATGGTCTGGCGCAAAGCCGCCGTCAGATGCGGCCCCCTTACCCGAGCAGGACCATGGACCCGACCACACTGACCGCCGCGCAGGATATTGATTTCTCGCTGCTTGCGCTGTTCGCGCGCGCCACGCTGACCGTGAAGCTGGTGATGCTGTCGCTCATCATCGCCTCTTTCTGGTCATGGGCGATCATCATTCAAAAGCATCTGCGCTACCGGCAGGCCCGCGCGGAAGCTGACGCCTTCGACGCCGCCTTCTGGTCGGGCGAGCCGCTGGACCAGTTGTTCGAGCAGATCGGCCCGACCCCGGCCAGCCCGCCGGAACGGGTGTTTTCGGCGGGGATGGCCGAATGGCGGCGTTCGCACCGGTCTGACGGGGCGCTGATCCCCGGTGCCGTCGCGCGGATCGACCGGTCGATGGATGTGGCCATCGCCCGCGAAGGGCGCGACTTGACGCGCGGGTTGACCTTTCTGGCGTCAGTCGGGTCGGCCAGCCCGTTCGTGGGTCTGTTCGGCACCGTTTGGGGCATAAAATACGCGTTCGAAGAAATCGCGCTCGCGCAATCCACCAACCTTGCGGTCGTCGCCCCCGGCATTGCCGAAGCACTTCTGGCGACCGGACTGGGCCTGTTGGCGGCTATTCCGGCGACGATTTTCTACAACAAGCTGAGCGACGATTCCGACGAAATCCTGTCGGGCTACGAGGCGTTTGCCGACGAGTTCAACACCATCCTGTCGCGCCAGTTGGACGCGGCCTGACATGGGCGCGCAGCTGATGGGCAAATCCAAAGGGTCGGGGCGGCGCGCGCGGCGCGGGCGCGCGGGCCGGATGTCGGAGATCAACGTCACGCCCTTCGTGGACGTGATGCTGGTGCTGCTGATTATCTTCATGGTCGCGGCCCCCATGCTGACCGTGGGCGTGCCCGTGGAATTGCCGCGCACATCGGCGGGCGCGCTGCCGGCCGAGCAGGAAGAACCGCTCTCGGTGACATTGACCGCAGACGGACAGGTCATGTTGATGAACAGTGAAATCGGCGCGGATGACCTGATCCCCCGCCTGCGCGCAGTCGCGTCGGAACGCAGCAACCGCAAGGTGTTCCTGCGCGCCGACGGGTCCATCCCGTATGAACGTGTCGTGCAGGTGATGGGCGCGCTGAACGCGGGCGGCTTCAACGATATCGGGCTGGTCACGGACCAGGGCGGCCCGCGGTTCGACGGGCAAGGCAACTAGGGGCCATTCGCCAATATGAGCGTTGCAGGCGACATTGTCGGACGGATGGACACGGGGCAGAAAGCCTCTGCCGTGCTGCACCTTGGCCTTGTTGGCTGGGTGCTGGTGTTCGACCTGTTCGCCGCGCCCTCGAACGAGCGCGACATGCCGGTGGCCGAGGTGTCGCTGGTCAGTGCCGAGGACTTCGCGGCGCTGAGCGGGGCGCAAACACCGGAACCCGCGCCGGAGCCGGAGCCAGAACAGGCACCCGCGCCCGAACCGGCACCCGCGCCGGAGCCTGAACCGGAACCGGAACCGGAGCCTGAACCGGCGCCTGAACCAGAACCCGACTCCACCGGCGCGATCTTTTCGCCCGCGCCCACGCCCGGCGCGGCAGAACGCCCCGCGCCGCGCCCGGTGGACCGCGTGGCCCCGACGCCGTCCGACGCGCCGCCAGAGGACGCCACGATCGACCAGACCGCGCAACCGCAGACCAGCGCAAACGCGCCGGGCGACACCGTGCTGCCAGAGCAGGACCAGGCCGCGCCGCCAGAGGCGACGACCGAAATCGTGACCGAGGCGACGGAAACCGAGCCGGACAGTCAGGACCGCGCCGCAGCCGCGCCCACGGTCAGCCCAAGGCCGCGCACACGGCCAGAGCGGCCCACGCCGCCGCCGGTCGAAGTTGCTGAAACGCCGGATGCCCCGCCAACGCCAGAGCAGGACACGGAACCCGATGTCGCGGATGATGTGGCCGATGCTGTCGCCGCTGCCTTGGCCGAGTCGCTGGCCGGGACCGGCGCGACCGCACAACCCGGACTGAGCGCATCAGAGGCCGACCGTCTGCGCCTGGCGATCCAGCAATGCTGGAACATCGGTAC
>JAAAPG010000119.1 GCA_009908405.1 Alphaproteobacteria bacterium
GATCCCCCGGCTGCGCGCGCGCCCGCGGTAGGACTCGACCCAGGCCGACCAGCCCGCGTTCGGCACCGCCCGCATGGCCGTGCCCCCGGGCGCGACGGACCCGCCGCCGCCCGTGCAGCTTGCGAGCGGGGCCGCGAGGAGCCCGCAGAGCGCCGTCCGTCGCGTGATCGCCATGCCGCGTCTCCCTTGCCGCCGGCCCGGCCGGGCCGGCCTCAACCTGCCTCGGTCCGCCCCCGCCGGTCGGACCGCAGATTGGCATACAGCACATGCGTGCGCCAGCGCCCGGCAATCTGCAAATAGCTTTGCGCCACCCCCTCGTATTTGAACCCCGCGCGCTCCAGCACCCCGCGCGAGGCGACGTTCTCGGGCAGGCACGCCGCCTCTATCCGCGACAGGCCCATCGCCGTGAAGGCGTGATACACCACCGCGCCGATCGCTTCGCGCATGTAGCCCTGCCGCGCATGGGGTGCGCCGACCCAGTAGCCCAAGGTTCCCGCCTGCGCCGGGCCACGGCGGATATTGTCCAGCGTGATCGCGCCCACCAATTGGCTGTCCTCGCGCCGAAAGATGAACAGCGGCAAGGCCGTTTCCAGCCGGTGACAGCGCGCCGCCCAGTTCACGCGGTTCAGAAATGCGCGGCGCGACAGGTGGTCGTCGGACCATGTGGGTTCCCACGGCGTCAGGAATCCGCTCGATTCACGACGCAGATCCGACCATGGCCGATAATCAACATGTTGCGGCAGACGCAGAACCAGACGGTCGCTGTCCAGTTGCAGCTTCGCCCGCCGCCCCAGCATCAGGCCGCCAGCCGCGCGTGCAGCTGCGACAGGTCCGGCGCATCCCCCACCGGGCCATAGAGCGCCATGGCCCCGTTCCCGCTCAACAGCCCCGCCGCATGGTCGCGCACGCCTGCCACATCAACCGCGTCGATCCTGGCAATCGCTTCGGACAGGTCGGGCACCCGGCCCCAGATGGACAAGAGTTTCGCCAGCCGTTCAGCGCGGGCAGAAGGGCTTTCCAGCCCCATCAGCAACCCCGCTTTCATCTGCGCGCGGGCACGGGCGACTTCGGCTTCGGACATGTCTTCGGCGGCGCGTTTCACCTCGTCCATGGTCAGCAGCGCCAGATCGGCAACCTGATCGCCCCCGGTGCCCGCGTAGATGGTAATCATGCCGGTATCGGCATAGGCACCCGATTGCGCGAACACGGTGTAGCACAGCCCCCGATCCTCGCGCAGGCGCTGGAACAGGCGCGAGGACATCGACCCACCAAGCGCCCCCGAAAACACCTGCGAGGTGTAGAAATCGGCGTGGCGATAGGCCGGCGCCTCCAGTGCGAAGGTGAAATGCGCCTGCTCCAGCGATTTGACCTCGCGCCGCTCGCCGGTCTGAAACCGCGCGACATCGGCGACCGCGACAGGCTTGGCCGCCAGATGCCCGAAAAGCGGCTCGGCCAGCCGCACCAACACGTCATGATCCACCGCGCCCGCCGCCGACAGGATCATCTGCCCCGGCCCGTAATGGCTGGCGACGAAGCTGCGCAGATCGTCCTCGCCAAACCCCTGCACCGCCGCGCTCGGCCCAAGGATGGGCCGCCCGATGGGCTGGCCGGGATAAGCGACCTCTTGCAGCCAGTCGAAGATGATGTCGTCTGGCGTGTCCAGCGACTGCCCGATCTCTTGCAGGATGACACCGCGTTCCACCTCGATCTCGCGCGCGTCGAAGGCCGGGTTCAGGACGATATCGGCCAGCACATCCAGCGCCAGCCCGACATCCGCGCGCAGAACGCGGGCGTAAAACGCCGTCATCTCGCGCGAGGTATAGGCATTGATATAACCGCCCACATCCTCGATTTCCTCGGCAATCTGCAAGGCACTGCGCCGCGCGGTGCCCTTGAACGCCATATGTTCCAGGAAATGCGCGATGCCGTTCTGCTCGGCCCGTTCATGGCGCGCCCCCGCTTCGACCCACAGGCCCACGGCCGCGGATTCCAGTGTCGGCATGTGTTCGGTGACAATACGAAAGCCGTTCGGCAGGGTCGTGGTCTGGATGGTCATGCAGTGCGGTTCTCGCGGATATGGGATTCGATTTCGGACAGGTCGTTGGTCAGACGGGAGATACGCTCTGGGCGGTCGAACAGGTCGGCCATGCGCTCGGGCAGCGCGGGGCGCGCGCCGGTGGCGTTTTCCACCGCGTCGGGAAACTTGGCCGGGTGCGCCGTGGCCAGCGTGACCATGGGCGTGGCCGACAGATGCGCTTCGGCCACATGCACGCCCACGGCGGAATGCGGGCACAGCACTTCGGCGGTGGCCTTGGCGGTGCGGGTGATCGTCGCCGAGGTTTCGTCCTCCGACGCGCGGCCCGATGCGAAACTCTCGCGCAGGAATTCCAGCGCGCCCTGGCTGATCTGGAACCCGCCGCCCGATTTCAGCTCATCCATCAGTTGCGCCACGGCGGCCCCGTCGCGCCCGTAAGCGTCGAACAGCGCGCGCTCGAAATTGGAACTGACCTGAATATCCATCGACGGGCTGAGCGACGGCTTGACCCCGTCGGTTACATACCCGCCCGTCGCCAAGGCCCGGTGCAAAATGTCGTTCTGGTTGGTGGCGACCACCAGCTTTTCAATCGGCAGGCCCATGGCGCGGGCGATATAGCCTGCGAATATGTCGCCGAAATTGCCCGTCGGCACGGTAAAGCTGACCGGGCGGTGAGGCGCGCCAAGGCTGACGGCGGCAGAAAAATAATACACCACCTGCGCCAGAACCCGCGCCCAGTTGATGCTGTTGACCCCGGCCAGCCCCACTTCTTCGCGGAAAGCGAAATCGTTGAACATGTCCTTGACCAGCGCCTGGCAGGTGTCGAAATCGCCATCGACCGCCAGCGCGTGGACATTGGCCTCGGACGGGGTGGTCATCTGGCGGCGCTGCACGTCCGAAACCCGGCCATGCGGGTACAGGATGAACACATCGACATTGTCCAGCCCGCGAAACGCTTCGATCGCCGCCGACCCGGTGTCGCCAGAGGTCGCCCCCACGATCGTCACGCGCTGGCCCGACCGTTTCAGCGCGGCCTGGAACAACTGGCCGATCAGTTGCATGGCGAAATCCTTGAACGCCAGCGTCGGGCCGTGGAACAGTTCCAGCAGGAAATGGTTGGGTGCCAGTTGCTTGAGCGGCGCGCGGGCGGGGTGGCCGAAACCCGCATAGGCGCGCGCAATGATCTCGCGAAACGCGTCATCGCCGAACGCGCTGCCAATGAAAGGCCGCATGACCAGGAACGCCTGTTCCTCGTAGCTGAGCCCCGCAAGGCTGGCGATTTCCGACATCTTCATCGGCGGCACATGTTCGGGCAGATACAGCCCGCCATCGCGGGCCAGCCCGGTCAGCATGGTCGATTCAAAATCCAGCACGGGGGCCGTGCCACGGGTCGAGATATACTGCATGTCGGAACCGTTCCTCAGTCGCGTTGCGCCCTGATACGCCACAGAAAGAAAACTGTCATCCCCGCCCAGGCGAGTGCCATCAGAAACCATTGCACGGCATATCCCATGTGGTTGTCGGGGATCGACACGCCATCCACCGGCATGGGCTGGATCACCGGGTGCGGCGGATTACTGGCGCGCAGAACCAGCATGATCGGTTCCGTTTCCAGATGTTCGGCCAATGGGGCCACGTTGCGGGAAAAGAACAGGTCGCGTTCCGAGTCATATGCGGGGGTGAAACTGTCGGCGTCATCGGGCCATTGCAGGTTTCCGATCAGCATGTGCGGTGCGGCACCTGTCGCGGGCAAGCCGGCGCGCTGCGCTTCGGGCAGGAACCCGCGATCCACAAGGATACGGCGGCCCGCATCGGTGCGGAACGCAGCGATCACGCGAAACCCTGCCCCCTGCCCTTTCACCGCCGACAGAACGAAAGTTCGCGAGGGTTCGAACGCGCCTTCTACCCGGACCGGGCGGTAATTGTCAGCGTCCGATGCGAGGGTCGCGGGCAAGGGCCCCGGCGCCCCGACCAACCGCGCCTCCATATCGGCGATCAGGGCGGCCTTCTGATCCGCACGGTCCAATTGCCAAACGCCAAGCGCAAGCAGGACCGCAGTCCCCAACAGTCCGAACAAGCCAGGCAGGATCAATCGACGGGTCACGGCATTCTCCGGTCGGTGGCAATGGAAAAGCGCGCGCCCGAAGGCCCGCGCTTCCCAATCACCCGCGAGGGGGTGGGCTTACATGCCCCAGATATAGACCGCGAAGAACAGGAACAACCAGACGACATCGACGAAGTGCCAGTACCAGGCCGCGGCCTCGAACCCGACATGGCGTTC
>JAAAPG010000233.1 GCA_009908405.1 Alphaproteobacteria bacterium
TGTTGCAAGCCGATCAGGGTGCCGATCTGGATTTCCTTGTCGGCAAGGACACGCGACTTGTCACACGAGAGAGCCATTGATGACCCTGCCAACTTATCCCGACCTGAACGGCGCATCCGTGTTCATCACCGGCGGCGGGTCCGGCATTGGGGCCGGGCTGACCGAAGCCTTCCTTCGCCAAGGCGCGCGCGTAGCTTTTGTCCAACGCTCGGACGCGACTGCCTTTTGTGATGACATGCAGCAGAAAACCGGCAACCGCCCGCTGTTCCTGCCCTGCGACATCACCGACCGCGCGGCGCTTGTGGCGGCGATCGAGCAGGCCGCAGACGCGCATGGCCCGGTGTCGGTGCTGGTCAACAACGCCGCCAATGACCAACGCCACAAGTTGGAGGATATTACAGACGAGTTCCTCGACTGGTCCATGGCCATCAACTTCAACTGCTACATCCATGCCTGCCAAGCCGTGGCGCCCGCGATGCGCGCGGCGGGGCGCGGGGCGATCATAAATATCACATCGGTCAGCTACATGATGGGGAATGCGGGGTATCCGGTCTATACCGCGGCCAATTCGGCGCTGAACGGGCTGACGCGCAGCTTGGCGCGCGAATTGGGGCCGGACCGCATACGGGTGAACGCCCTCGCCCCTGGCTGGGTCATGACGCCCAAGCAGTTGGACCAATGGGTCACGCCCGAAGCGCTGGCCGACCACATGAAACGCCAATGCCTGCCTGACCAGTTGGGCCCCGATGATATTGCCGGGGGCGTGTTGTTCCTTGCATCCGACAGCAGCCGTGCGATGACGGGCCAAGCGCTGGTCATCGACGGCGGCGTGGTGGTGACAGGATGAGTGATATGGACTGGATCGCGCTGGACTGGGGCGGCTCGCACCTGCGGGCCTGGGCGATGGTGGGCGATAAACCCGTCGCGCACCTGGCCGATGATTGTGGAACGGGCACGCTGTCACGCGGCGAGTTTGGCCCTGCGCTGCTCGCGCTTGTTGGTGAATGGCTGGATGACACGCGCTGCATTCCGGCCTATGCCTGCGGCATGCTGGGCAGCCGCCAGGGCTGGGTCGAGGCGCCTTATCGCGCCGTCCCGTGCGCGCCTTTGGGCGGTGGACTGGTCGCCGCGCCGCAAACCGATCCGCGTATTCAGGTCCATGTCGTGCCCGGTCTGAAGCAGGCGCGCCCCGCCGATGTCATGCGCGGCGAGGAAACCCAGATCGCGGGCTTTCTGGCGCTGAACCCCGGCTGGGACGGGGTCATCTGCCTGCCCGGCACGCATAGCAAATGGGCGCATGTCAGCGCGGGTGAAGTGGTCAGCTTCCAGACATTCCTGACGGGGGAATCCTTCGCGCTTCTGTCGGACCGGTCGGTCCTGCGGCATGGCATGGCCGGCTGGGACGAGGCGGGCTTCGACGCGGGCCTTGCGCAGGGGCTGGACCGGCCCGACCGCTTGCTGTCACGGCTCTTTACTTTGCGCGCCGAGGGGCTGCTGGACGGGCTGGACCCCGCCACCGCCCGCGCGCGCCTGTCGGGCCTGCTGATCGGCGCGGAGCTGGCGGCGGCCAAGCCCTATTGGCTGGGCCAACGCGTGGCGGTGCTGGGCGCGGGCGACCTGGCCGCGTTGTATGCGCGCGCGCTGGACGGGCTGTCGGTGCCCGTATCCGCCCACACGGCCGAGGCCGCAACGCTGGCGGGGCTGGCCGCCGCCCGCGCGGCACATGTAAAGGACGCACAATGCGCGACATAATCGCCATCCTGCGTGGCCTTACCCCTGTGGACGCCTTGGGCGTGACCGCGGCGTTGATCGACGCAGGCATCACCAAGATAGAGGTGCCGCTGAACTCGCCCCAACCGTTCGACAGCATCGCGGCGATGGTCGAAGCCTTTGGTGCAGACGCCCAGATCGGCGCGGGCACGGTGTTGGACGCGGCGCAGGTTGCCCAGGTCGCCGCGACGGGTGCGCGGTTGGTCGTGTCGCCCGATTGCCATGCGCCGGTGATCGAAGCGACAAGAGCGGCGGGGATGCTGTCTTATCCCGGCATCTTCACCCCGTCCGAAGCCTTCGCCGCCATCCGCGCGGGCGCGACCGGGCTGAAGCTGTTCCCGGCCTTCAAGATGGGCGTGGACGGGCTGAAAGCGATGCGGGCCGTGCTGCCGCCCGACATGCCGGTCTACGCCGTGGGCGGCGTCGGCCCGGACGGTTTTGCCACGTGGCGCGCAGCGGGGGCGGCGGGCTTTGGCCTTGGCACCGCGCTCTACGCGCCGGGGATGGCGGCGCCAGAGGTCGGCGCGCGGGCGCGTGATGCGGTCGCTGCATGGGACGCCTGCCCATGACGCCGGTCAATGACATTCGGTGCGACCTGGGCGAGGGCGCGTTCTGGCACCCCGAGCGCGGCGAATTCTTCTGGTTCGACATCACGGGCCGCAAGTTGCATTCGTTGGCGCGGTCGTGGGATTTCAATGAGATGCCCTCTGCCATGGGCTGGGTCAGCCGCGACGAGGTGGTGATCGCCACGCAAACCCGGCTGATGCTGTTCGACCTTGGCACCGGCGCGAGCCGCACCCTGTGTGCGCTGGAAGCGGATAACCCCGTCACCCGTTCCAATGACGGGCGCGCGGACCCGCATGGCGGGTTCTGGATCGGCACCATGGGCAAGCGCACCGAGCCGAAGGCAGGCGCGATCTGGCGCTACTACAAGGGCAAATTGCGCTGCCTTTTCCCCGGCCTGACAATTCCGAACGCGATCTGTTTCGCGCCCGACGGGCAAAGCGCGTGTTTCACCGATACCCCGACACGCCAGGTTATGCGCGTCGTGCTCGATGCGCAGGGCTGGCCCGACAGCGCGCCACGGGTCTGGCTGGACCTGAACGATGCGGGGTTCAATCCCGACGGCGCGGTATTCGACGCAAACGGCACCTTCTGGGTGGCGCAATGGGGCGCGGGACGGGTGGCCGGCTATCGGCCCGATGGCGGCTTCGCGGGCGCAGTGGACGTTCCCGCGCCGCACACATCCTGCCCGGCCTTTGGCGGGCCCGACCTGCAAACCCTGTTTTGCACGACCGCGCGCGAAGGCCGCCCGAACCCGACCGACCTGGACGGCGCGACCTTTGCCAGCCACTCGATGGCGCAGGGTTTCCCCGAACACCAACTTGTATTGGAGCCGTGATGCCCGAAGTCTTTGGCCATATGCCCGATGGCACCCCCGTGCAGCGTGTACATTTGCGCGCGGGCAGCTTGCAGGCAAGCATTCTGACGCTTGGGGCGATTGTTCAGGACCTGCGGATGGACGGGGTCGCGCACCCGCTTGTGCTTGGGGCCGATACCCTTGAGCCGTATCTTGGCCCGATGCACTATTTCGGTGCAACCGTGGGGCGCTTTGCCAATCGAATAGCCGAAGGGCGCTTCAACCTGAATGGACAAAGCCATCAGCTTTCGCGCAATTTTCGCGGGCGCCATTGCCTGCACGGTGGCATGACCGGCAGCGCCGAACGCGTATGGTCGATCACGCAGGTATCGGACGACACTGCAACCCTGGCGTTATCCTTGCCGGACGGTGACATGGGCTTTCCCGGCCATCTGGACGCGACCCTGACCATCAGCTTGCAGGACGACGCGCTGAATTTCGAGATCACGGCCAGAAGCGACCGCGACACGGTGTGCAGCTTTGCACATCACGGGTATTTCATCCTCGATGATAGCGGGTCACTGGCCCATCACCGCTTGCAGATCGCGGCAGAGCATTACCTGCCCGTCGATGATGATCTTATTCCCACGGGCGATATTGCGCCGGTCGAGACTACCGATTTCGATTTCCGAACCCCGCGCGGTTTGCAGGATGTGGCGCTGGATCATAATTTCTGCACTGCGCAGAAGCGCGAAAGCCTGCGCCCTGTTGCGTCGCTTTGGTCGGACCTGTCGGGTCTTGCAATGCGCGTGGCCTCAACCGAACCCGGCCTGCAAGTTTATACCGCCAAGCATTTGCCCCAAGAGGGTGTGACCGGCCATGATGGGCGCCCGCTTGCCAGATACGCCGGCATTGCGCTGGAGGCGCAGGCTTGGCCGGACGCCCCCAATCAACCGCATTTTCCGTCGGCTATCCTGAAGAAAGACACGGTTTACAATCACGTGACGCGCTATGATTTTTCCACGGCATGACGCCTTTTTTGTGCAATTCGAATGGGCGCGCTTCTTGGGTTGAGCGGGGGCGCCCCGTTATCTGCGCCGACGGGCCATGCAAGCCCAGGTCACGGGACTCGCCGGACCCGCGTTCGCCCTGATCCGACAAAGCCGGGGCCGAC
>JAAAPG010000285.1 GCA_009908405.1 Alphaproteobacteria bacterium
TAACGCAACCCGATTTCGGCCAGCATGGCATCCAGATCGGGCGGCAAGCTGTCATCGCCCGCGCGTGCCTTGGGCAGATCGGTGGGCGTGTCCTGCGGTTGCAGGTAGCGCCAGCCCTGGAACGGGCGGCGCGTGGCGGCGGTGGTGCGCACCACCTCCGGGTCCAGCACGATGCCGCAGCGGGTGATCCCGTCGCCACCCGTCACTTCGTCCAGCCGCAAAATACGTTGCCGCGCCAGGATAGCCCCCTTGAACACCCAGTAGAGCGAGCCGCCTTCCAGCAATTCCGCGGCGCGTTTGGGCCACATTCGGGTGACATGGCGCGGCAGCCCGTCCGGCCCCTTGGCGCGCGGGTGGCGCTGCCACTCCAGCAGGTCATCGACGGTTTGCGCGCCAACGCATATTTTAATCAGGTGCAGCTTGGCCATGCCCCCTAGATTAACGTCGTGGCCGGGCGGGGCAAGCCGGTTCAGCGCATAAGCGCCAGTTTGCGCAGCGGCAGCAGCAGCACAAGGCCGCACAGGGCGATGAAAAGCGCAAGCCACAAGGTTGCCACAAGCCCGATGGCCTGTTGCGCCACGGCGAACAGAACCGGGGCCGCCGCCGCGCTGACATTGCGCAGGCCCGCCAACTGCCCCAAGCGCCTGCCCAACCCGACCGACCCGAAGAGCGCCAGCGGCACCGCGCCGCGCACGATGCTGGCCAGCCCTTGCCCCGCGCCGAACAGCACCGCGAAGGCCAGCGCCAAGGCGAGACCGCTGCTAGGGACCAGCAGCGCGGCCACGGCCAGTGCGACCGCGCCGCCCGAAATCAGCGCCACGCTGAGCGGGTGGAACCCGCGCCACAACGTGGCATCGACAACGCGCACCAGCACCTGTGTCGGCCCCATGGCCATGCCGACCAGATAGGCGGATTGCCCCAGGCCACGGTCCAGCAGAACCGGCACCAGATGCACGCCAAAGGCCGCAATCGCGGTTCCGGTCAGGGCAAAGCTGACCCCCAGCAACCAAAAGGCGCGGCCTGTCTGCGCAGGCTGCACCGGGGGCCATTGAGGCGCGGGCAGCGTTTCGGCGTCGGGCGCGCGCATCTTGCGACCAAGCGCTGCGAGCCAGCCGTGCAGCGGCAGCGCCACCCCCAGGTGCAGCGCGGCAAAAACCATGTAGCAGCCGCGCCAGCCGACCGTCTCGACCATCCAGCCGGTCAGCGGCCAGAACAGGGTCGAGGCGAAGCCACCGATCAGCGTCAATCGGGTGATGGCCTGCCGCGTGCCGCGCGGCACGCGCAGCGCCAGCGCCGCGAAAGCCGCGTCATAGAGCACCAGAAAGCTGATCGCTTCCAATGTGATGACAAGCCCGCCATAAACCCAGATATTCGGCGCGAGCGCCAAGCCCGTAAACAGGCCCGCAACCACCGCGCTGGCCCCCGTCATCACGCGCGGCGCGCCGAACCGGTCCAGCCAGCCGCCGAACCGGCTGGAAAACACGCCGCCCAGAAACAACCCGGCGGAGAATATCCCGAACAGGGTGGCCGGGGTGACTTCGAATTCCTCTGCCACGAAGGGCACAAGGATGGGAAACGCGTAGAAGATCGCGCCGTAGCCCAGGATCGCCGTGACCCCAAGTGCCGCGACAACCCCGGCCCATCCATTTGAAAGCTTGCTCATGCCGCCCTTTTTCATCGAGGGGGTAACAGTGCCATGACAGCGTTGACCGACGCACGCTCAGAGCCTATTTTGTCGTTTCCCCCGCGCCAACCCCAAAGGATGCCACCATGACCCGCTTCTCTGCCCCGATTGCGGAACAGATCTGGGATATGAAATATCGCCTGAAAGCGGCGGACGGGTCGGTCATGGACCAGACGGTCGAGGATAGCTGGCGTCGGATCGCCCGCGCGCTGGCGCAGACCGAAACCGACCCTGCCGCGTGGGAAGATCGATTCTACACCGCGCTGGAGGATTTCAAGTTCCTCCCCGCAGGCCGCATCACCGCGGGCGCAGGCACCGGGCGCAGCGTGACCCTTTTCAACTGCTTCGTGATGGGCACGATCCCCGACAGCATGGGCGGCATTTTCGACATGCTGAAAGAGGCCGCGCTGACCATGCAGCAAGGCGGCGGGATCGGCTATGATTTCAGCACCATCCGCCCCAAGGGTGCGGCGGTGCACGGGGTGGCGGCGGATGCCTCTGGCCCGCTATCCTTCATGGATGTCTGGGACGCGATGTGCCGCACTATCATGTCGGCGGGATCGCGGCGCGGCGCGATGATGGCGACCATGCGGTGCGACCACCCGGATATCGAAGATTTCATCACCGCCAAGCAGGATGCCGCCCGCCTGCGCATGTTCAACCTGTCGGTGCTGGTGACCGACCCGTTCATGGACGCGGTCAAGGCGGATAGGTCCTGGGACCTGGTGTTCGAAGGCCGCGTCTACCGCACGGTGCAGGCGCGCGACCTGTGGAACCGGATCATGCGCGCGACCTACGATTACGCCGAACCGGGGGTGATCTTCATCGACCGGATCAATGCCGCGAACAACCTGTCTTATGTCGAGACGATTTCAGCGACCAACCCCTGCGGCGAACAGCCCTTGCCGCCCTATGGCGCCTGCCTGCTGGGGTCGATCAACTTGGCCCGGCTGGTGCGTGACCCGTTCACCGACGCGGCGGCGCTGGATATGGCCGCGCTGGACGACCTGGTGCGCGTGGCCGTGCGGATGATGGATAACGTGGTCGACGTGTCGCGCTTCCCACTCGACGCGCAGGCGCAGGAAGCCCAGGCCAAGCGCCGGATCGGGCTGGGCGTGACAGGGCTGGCGGATGCGCTGGTGCTGACCGGGTTGCGCTACGGCTCTGACGACGCAGTCGCGGCGACCGATGCGTGGATGCACGCCGTGGCCCGTTCGGCCTATCTGGCCAGTGTGGAGCTGGCGCGCGAAAAAGGGGCCTTCCCGCTTTTCGAGCGCGACGCCTTCCTTGCGTCCGGCACCATGCAATCCATGGATGACGACGTGCGCAAAGCCGTAGCAGAACATGGCATCCGCAACGCGCTGCTGACCTCTATCGCGCCCACGGGCACGATCAGCCTGTATGCGGGCAATGTCAGTTCCGGGATCGAACCGATCTTCGCCACCAGCTACACCCGCAAGGTGCTGCAAAAGGACGGCGCGCGCACCGAAGAGGTGGTCGCGGATTACGCCGTCGCCCTCTGGCGCGACCTGCACGGTGACGCGCCCTTGCCCGACCATGTCGTGACCGCGCAGACGCTCGCCCCGATGGACCATGTGAAAATGCAGGCAGCGGCGCAGAAATGGGTCGATAGCAGCATTTCGAAAACCATCAACTGCCCGGAAGACATCTCTTTCGGCGCGTTCAAGGACGTGTACTTGGCGGCATGGGACATGGGCTGCAAGGGCTGCACCACCTACCGGCCGAATGACGTGACCGGGTCCGTCCTGTCGGTGTCAGAGGCCGAACCCGCCCCGAAGACCGGGGGCGATGTCGTTTACCTGTCCGACCCGTTCGACCGGCCAGAGGCGTTGGAAGGCCATACCTACAAGCTGAAATGGCCCGGCTCGGAACACGCGATCTATGTCACGATCAACGACACGGTGATCGCGGGGCACCGCCGCCCGTTCGAGATTTTCATCAACTCCAAGAACATGGAACATTACGCTTGGACCGTCGCGCTGACGCGGATGATTTCGGCGGTGTTCCGGCGCGGGGGGGACGTGTCCTTCGTGGTCGAGGAGTTGAAAGCCGTGTTCGACCCGCGCGGCGGCGCCTGGGTGCAGGGGAAGTATATCCCGTCCATCCTTGCCGCGATTGGCGGGGTCATCGAACAGCACCTGGTGCGGATCGGCTTCATCGGAGAGGTCGGGCTCGGACTGAGGACTGATCCCCAATCCGTGCAAATGGCAGTCGGCGGCCGACCCGCGGCTTGCCCGTCCTGCGGTGCGTACGAGATGGTCATGATCGAAGGCTGCATGACTTGCCGCGCCTGCGGCCACAGCAAATGCGGCTAAGAGCCGCGAACCGATCCTGTTGTAAATTCCCCCATACTTTTTCCAGTATGGGGGATTCTTACCCCCCTCGTACCCCCCATTCTCTTCCACTGTCGCGTAACCCTCTGAAAAATATGGAAATGCAGAACGCAGATCCGGCAGGGGTTATGTCGGCGGTACCGCGTGGCTCAGGCCCTCAGCGCGATTGACGCGCGCTGCGCCACCGGTCAATCACAGTCCCAAGACACCCGGGTTCTTTTCTTCCAACACGCCTGCCGCGGCCCTCGGCCCCGGCGGGGCGGC